>CAZMVP010000009.1:0-8504 GCA_964569355.1 uncultured Chromatiaceae bacterium
GAACCAGAACTTCCTCGGCACGACGACCGAGGTGATGCTGCCCTACGACGCCCGGTTGCACCGCTTCCCGGCCTACCTGCAGCAGCTGGAAATGGAGAGCAACGGCAAGGGCGTGACGCGCGATGGTGGGCGGGTGCAGTGGCCCACCGGCACCGTGATCTGGGGTGAACCCGGCAACAATGCCCAGCATTCGTTCTTCCAGCTCCTGCACCAGGGCACCGCGAATTTCGCGGCCGATTTCATCGCGCCGGTGGAAGGCTCCAGCCGCTTCGCCGACCAGCACTTGATTGGCCTTGCCAACATGCTGGCGCAGGCCGAGGCCTTTGCGCGGGGCTACAGCCTCGAGGCAGCCGCGGCCGAGCTCAAGGGCAAGGGCATGTCACCCGCCGAAGTCACCCGACTGGCACCCCACAAGGTCCATCCGGGCAATCACCCGGGCAACATCATCCTGTTCCGCCGGCTCGATCCCCGGAGCCTCGGCTTCCTGATCGCGCTCTACGAGCACAAGGTGTTCGTCGAGGCCTGCATCTGGGGCATCAATCCCTTCGACCAGTGGGGCGTGGAGCTCGGCAAGGTGATGGCGGTGGGCATGCACGCCGCGCTGGAGTCCGCCGACGGCCAGGGACTGCCTCCCGTGGGCCAGGTGATCCGCGAGTGGGCCAAGGACAGCTGACTCCGAATTCTGTAAGCTTGCCGCGGGCTTTCGGGGACTGAACGGGCGAATGACGGCGGGAAGAGTGGCGCAGGGAAGAGCGGTACCGGCCGCGGCGTTTCTGGTGTTTGTCACCTGGGTGATCGCCACGATCCTGCCGGTTCGTGCGTTCGCGCAGGCGCCGACGCCGGACCAGATCCGCCAACTGCAGAGCCTGTCGCCGGAGCAGAAGCGGGCCCTCGCCGAGCAGTACGGTTTGCTCGATGACCTCGAAGGCGAGGGCACCTCGGCGGGCCAATCGGTGCCGGGCCAAGTTGCAGTACCGGGCCGGCCATCGGGCCAGACTGGCGTCAACCATGACGAGAACCCGCAGGGGCTGACCGGTACGCCGTATGGCATGGGTACCGGCACCACGGGGGCAGCCAGCGGACAGCTTGCCAAGCTGCCGGGCCTGCCGCGCATCCAGCCGGACGATACCGTGCTGCTGGCCCTCAAGCCCGAGCCGGCCGCGGATGCGGCGGAGCCACCGGCTCCCGGCATCGACATCCTGCAGAAGCGCGCGCTCGCCGCCAATCCCTATCGCGTCGACAAACTGGGCCAGCTCCGGATCCCCGGTGTCCGCAACCCCGTCGCACTGGCCGGGCTGACCGCCAGGGAGGCCACCGAGAGGCTCAATCTGGAGCCGGAGCTGGATGGCCTCAAGGTCGAGCTCACGCTGCTGTCGCTGGCCCCGATGGGTCGCGATGCATTGAAGCCCTACGGACATGAGCTGTTCAACGTGGCGCCCGCTGCCTTCGCGCCGGCGGGGGACTTTCCGGTGCCGGCGGACTACACCATCGGCCCGGGTGACGTCGTCAAGGTGCAGCTGATTGGCAACAAGAACGGCAAATACCAGCTTGTCGTGGGTCGCCAGGGTGAAGTCCAGCTGCCGGAGATCGGCCCGGTGACCGTGGCCGGGATGCCGTTTGGCGAGTTGCAGAAATTGATTGAAGCCACCGTATCGGAACAGATGATCGGCACTCGGGCCGTCGTCAGTCTCGGCGATCTCCGCTCGATCCGCGTCCTGATCACCGGCGAAGCCCTGCATCCGGGCTCGTACACGATCGGTGGCCTGTCCACGATGAGCAATGCGCTCATCCTGAGTGGCGGCCCGACCGACGTGGGCTCGCTCCGCAACATCCAGTTGAAACGGGGCGGCAAGACGGTGTCGACGCTCGACCTGTACGACCTGCTGCTGCACGGCGATTCGCGACACGATGTACGCATCCAGTCCGGTGACGTCCTGTTCATCCCGCCGGTGGGTACCACCGCCGGCATCACCGGAGAGATCCTCCGGCCCGCCATCTACGAGTACAAGGGCGCTGCCACGGTTTCGGACCTCGTCGGGCTGGCTGGTGGCCTGACGCCGGAAGCTGCGCCGGGACGCGTGACCATCGAGCGCGTGGATGCCGCTGCGGGACGCCGCCTGATCAACGTGGATCTCGGCACGAGCGCTGGCCGGGGTTTGCGCCTGCGGTCAGGTGACCTCGTGAAAATCGACGCCGTGCGCCCGACGGTAGCGGATACGGTGACGTTGGCCGGGGATGTCTACCGGCCGGGTGCCACGCAGTTCCGGGCTGGATCGAGGCTGACCGACATCATCCACGGCATCGATGACCTGAAGCCCAACGCCGACCTGAATTACGTGGTGATCCGCCGCGAGCTGCCGCCGGATCGGCGGGTTGCGGTGCTCTCGGCCGACCTGGAGGCGGCGTGGCGCGATCCGTCGTCGGCTGCCAACGTCGTGCTGAGTCCGCGTGACCAGATCATCGTGTTCGACACCGAGGGCAGCCGGTCCGCCCAGCTCGAACCCATACTGGAAGACCTGCGCCGACAGGGCACGCGGGAGAATCCCACGCCGATCGTCCATGTTGACGGCAGCGTGCGCATGCCCGGCGCCTATCCACTGGAAGCCGGCATGCGGATCTCCGACCTCGTGCGGGCCGGTGGCAGCCTCGGCGAGGCGGCTTTCGTCGGCGAGGCGGAGCTCGCCCGCTACGACGTGGTAAACGGCCAGGCCCGGCGCACCGAGGTTCGCGAGATCGACCTGAAGGCCGCCCTGTCCGGTGACCAGGCGGCTGATCTCCTGCTCAGGCCCTTCGACCTGCTCACCATCAAGCAGGTGCCCGAATGGACGCGCCGCGAGTCGGTCAACCTGGTTGGCGAAGTCCGGTTCCCGGGACGCTATGCCATTCGCCGGGGGGAGACCCTCGAAGGCCTGTTGCAGCGGGCCGGCGGACTGACGGACCTGGCCTTTCCCGAAGGCGTGGTGTTCACGCGCAAGTCGCTCAAGGAGCGTGAAGCCAGGCAAATCAAGGATCTCGCCGACCGCCTGGAACGCGATCTGATGGCAATGGCCGTGCAGTCCAGCCAGGCGCCGTCCGGGCAGAACAGTGCCCAGTCGCTGAACGTCGGCCAGTCGCTGCTGGCCTCCCTCCGGAAGACCGAGCCCGTGGGGCGCCTGGCCATCGACCTGCCGCGCATCCTGAAGTCGCCGGTCGGTTCCAGTGCCGACATCCTGTTGAAGGACGATGACCAGCTGATCGTGCCCCGCCGCAGCCAGGAAGTCACCGTGCTGGGCGAGGTGCAGTCGGCCACCTCGCACCTGTACCAGCCTCGCCTCGATCGCGAGGACTACGTGAACCTGAGTGGTGGCACCACGAAGAAGGCCGACAAGGGCCGCATCTACGTGGTCCGCGCCAACGGCCAGGTGGTGGCATCCAACGGCAGCCACTGGTTCGCCAGGAATGACCAGCAGATCCGGCCGGGCGACACCATCGTCGTGCCGGTGGACACCGAACGCCTGCCGCCGTTGCCGCTCTGGACCTCGGTCACCAGCATCATCTACAACCTGGCCGTCGCGGTGGCGGCGGTGAATTCGTTCTGATGACGCGGTGAACCGGGCGACCGGCCGCCGGCAGGCCCGCGTCAGATACCTCGAGCCGTCTTCTCAAGGTGGTTCGCCAGTCCGTCAAATACGGCCCTGCCGTCAAACCGCTGTTCAAACAAGGTCTTGCCGCGTATTCCCATGGCCGTCCTCTCGTCGGTGTGAGCCAGCAGATAGGAGAGCTTCCGTAGAAAATCGTCGGCATTCCCGGCCTGGTAGCTCAGGCCACAGGCATGCATCTCGATCAGACGCGCATTCTCGCCGGTCAGGCTGGACAGCACGGGGATCCCGGCGCTCAGGTATTCGAACAGCTTGTTCGCAAGCCCCTGCGGCGCATCCCTGACATAAGGCTGCAGGCCAATGGCCGCCCTGGCTCTCAGCCAGTTGATTTCGTCCGCATTGATCCAGCCGGTGAACACGACATTCGTCAGGCCCTGGGCCAGCGTACGCCAATGCGCGCCGAGTTCTCCATCCCCGGCAATCACGAACTGGACGTTCCTGGATGCTCCGGACAGTGCCCTGGCGCTAGCCAGCACAGGCGCCAGATCGTACTGGCGGCCGAAGGAGCCGATGTACCAGACAAGCGCCCTGGACTCGTCGATGCCAAGGCGCCGCAGCTTGGCGCCGGCGTTGTCGGCCGACCCTTCCGGCGGCGCCACGTATCCCAGAGGGTACATCCCGTCCGCCGGTCGACGGGCCCTCCCGGCATAGTTCAATGCCCAGTTCAGGTAGCCATCGGAAATGCCGATCAGGCCGGTTGCGTTGCGCATGGACCAGGTTGCGCTGCGCACGCTTCCGTGGAGCAGCAGTCGCGCTAGCCATCGAAGGCCCCGGGGTGCCAGATCGATCAGCGCATCCGGCCAGAGATCCCGGATATCGAGCAGTACCGGAACATTTCGCTTGAGGCCGTACTCTACCGCCGCGCGGGAAAGTTCAATGGTCGGCAAGGAGCAGAGGATGATGTCAGGACGATTGAGCTTCCTGGCTTCCCGGGAAAATTTCCGCGCGACACCGCGGTGTTCGATGAACCGGCGCAACGAAAGGTTGCGTCGGTAGCCAACGGACCGAAGCATGCGCACCTGCACATTGCCCCAGGCCCAGGCCACATCGCCGGCGGAACGATGGCGTTTCGCATAGTGGTCAAACGCGGAGGTCCACCATGTCACGGCATGGCCGCGCTTGCCGAGTACCTCCGCCAGCGCTCCCGTGCGCAGCAACCGCGGATTGTCGCCATCGACCACGGGCAGGGGTTCGCCAACCGTTATCAGCCAGGCTTCCATGATCCGGTCCTGCGGGCAACCGGCCTACGGAGCGTTCGGCGGCTCGGCAAAGACCACGACGCGTGCTGGCGTGGGCTCGCCCTGCGCACCGGTATCCAGCGGACCCTGGCGTGCCTCCTGAACGTATAAGTAGAGCTGATGGTTCTCCCGCCAGGATTCGCGGTCGAAGGTGGGTTCCCATGCCCCGAGCGGACCCGCGTCGAAGCGCGTGTGGATCCAGGCCGCACTGCTGTTGGCGGTGGGTCTGGAGGCAAACACGATCTCGTCCTGCTGCCGGTAGAAGACATGTACATATTTTTCGGAGACCGCGATCTGCGGCCGGCTCAACGGCAGCACCAGTGTTCCGCGCCCCAGCAAGTCGAACGCCTGGGTGTTGTCGGAAACCTTCGATGGAGCCTCCGTTGACCCATCGGGCCGGACCGTCACCAGGAATATCTGGTGGATGCCGTCGGAGTTCTTGGCGTAATAGGTCACGTAAAGCCAGCCGTCCGGACCGTAGGCAGACGCCACCTGGTTGAGCGGTTGCAGGCTATCGGGAACGTCCACCACGGCCGGAACCGTTCCCCGGATGGATGGAAGGACCATGGGGGTCCCATCCAGCTCGGACCAGCTGGCCCCTGAATCTGACGAACGCGCGATGTACAGCCCCTCGTTGCGCACCATGTCATCCGTCGAGAAAAGCCGATAGACCCACGCCAGGCCCAGGTTCGTGCCCTGAACGGCCAGGTTGTTCATGTACACGCGGTCGGCATCTCCCGGGGTGAGGAGAACCTGGCTGTCGAAGAAGAATCCGCCACCGGCTGGATCGTAGATCATCCGGCCTACGGAATTCTCCGGGTCGACCCGGTGCCACAACTGCAATTCGGAACCCACGTTGTAGAACTGCGGATAAGTCAGGTCCATTGGCCACAGCGTTGCCGTGATCTCGACCGTGGCCGGCATGTCACGGAGCAAATCTTCGTCGAACGCGGCGTAATACGGTGGCGTTGCATGGGCGCCGTACAGGACGTGGATCATGCCGTCCACGGATCTGCCGAGGCTGATGCCGCTATGGCCGTCTGCCAGCAGGTGATCCGATATTCGCGGTGTGACGCGTGCGGCACGCCGTGTGGTTCCCGCCACGGACAGCACATCGATGCGGACATCTCCATACTGGTCATAGTACGCAACGGCATGCTCGCCATGCGGCAGTGACAGAATTGACTTCTCGCGGAACACCGAAACATTGACCGAACTGTCCGCATAGGCAAGCCCCAACTCGTGTTGTGCCACCAGCTCTATCGGCTGCGATCCAGCGGATTGATCCGATGATCCGGACCCGCCGCAGCTGGCCAGAGCAAGCCCCAGAACGATCAACAGGACATGACGCGGTCTTGCCAGGGTATCCAAGATATGTCGACTCCGTGTGGCGGGTGAGGGGTAGCCATGCGCTTTGGCCTGGTCCGTGTCCTGGCAAATCGCGGGATCAGCGATATCGCTTCAGAATGTAATCGACGCTCTCCTTCATCAACCTTCTTCGCCGGCCGGATCCCAGATTTGCGGTGGATGCATGCCGTGAGTCGAAGACCTGGATGCTTGGCAGATAGACGATCCGCTTCCCAGCTCGAAGTGCCTCCTCGGCGACAAACAGTTCCTCGCCGAACAAGAATGGCTCGAATGCCGGAAGACCGGCAAAGAAGTCGGGATCCGTGAAGATGAACAGTGCGCCGTGCGGAGCATAAATTGCCGTGCCAAGGGGCTCGCCGCGGAGTGCAGGTCGGCCGCGAGACAGTTCCTTGAGATAACCGGCAAACTGCTGGAGGAAGAACGTGAAGCTATTGGAGTAGACAAGGCTCAACAGCCTCAGCTTGCTCCGCGGTACACGGGCCACGTGCTTCGGATTCTGGTCGAAGCCGTGCCCATGATCGGCAATGATGGCTGGCGCAATTGCAGCCATATCAGGATTCCCGGCTGCGCCATTGGCCGAATGCGTGGCTCGGGCCAGCTCGGAGAAGAAGTCCGCGGCCAGCGTGATATCCGCGTTCGAGAAAATGACGATCGAAGCCGGTGAGCCGGCCAGTAGCTGCTGCGCGATTGGCAGGGCGCCGAAATAGCCGAGGTTTCCGGATGGAAAACTCACGTTGCAGCCGGGCAGGTGGTCTCGGACGCGCTCGACAAAGGCAGCGTGCTCGGTTTCCGGGCGGAGGGAGTTGTCGATCACGTGTACCGAAACGGCGACTTCGTCGGGTGCGGTAGCGGCGGATTGCCGAATCGACTGCAGGAAGCGGCCCAATGCCTCGTCCGTCCTGTAATTGACGCAGCAGACGAGAATATTCATCGGGCGGTCTCGGCCCGTGGCATCGCCACCGTGCACAGTGACCGAACTCCGGGGTGGCCCGAGTCGAAGCAGATGACTTCGCCGCTGCGATCGAAACGCGGGTGCAGGTCAACCTGAAGATCGTTGAGGAAGGCCCGGCCCAGGTGGGTCCTGAGAATGGTCGTGGCCGTATGCGTATCCATGTCGTACTGATAGAGATACTGGTTGCGGAAACGATCCGGGTAGGAGTCCGTCACGAAGGCGCTACCCTTCGGCGACCACATCGGGTGTCCATCGGAAGTGAACGCATGGGCGGCAACCGGTTCGGCCTGCTCGCCGTTGGCCGGCAGCAGATAGTAACCGTCGCCCCCGGCGCGGGTCCGTGCATATGCCAGCAGCCGGTCGTCATCGATCCAGCCCACGTGCGACACCATTTCATGGGTCGCAAGCAGCACGAGGTTGGAACCATCCGCGGCATTGCAAGCGAAGATCCTGGTCCAGTACCTGCCGGTCCGATCCAGCCAGCGATGGAAGAAGAACAGCCTGGTTCCGGAGGGGCTGAACAGCGAATGGTGGAAGAAGTGCAGAGACCCTGACATGGACGGGTGGGGCGCGATTGCCTGTATGGCATCCAGGCCGATGGAGAATCGCGTGGATCCGTCAGCAAGCGAGAACACGGCGAAGTCCGGGCTGTCGGGGACGGTAAAGCCCTCGCGCGGTCTCTCGTCGTCTCCCGCGATGCGCACGCCATAGCCGGGCAAGGCCTTGCCTACGCGGCGAAAGCAGTAAGTCGAAGCCCAGCTTCCGCAGGGCGAGACGTGAACGACCGGGCGTGGCAGTTGGGACAGGAGGGTTCCTTCCATGTCCAGGATCCTGGCGCCGATGCGGCCATCGACGATGTCGTTGAAAACCAGCTCACCTGTCCGTTTGCCACGCCACTGCAGCATCGATCCCAGTTGCCAATCCCACGCAGCCGTCTCGCCCAGGCGACGAAAGTCCTGCCAGTCTTCGCCGGCAAAGACACCGACCTCGGCACGGTCGCCAGGCCGCACGCTCCGATTGTCGATCAACGGACGATGTGCCAGCAGACTGGTGTTGTCGAGCGAGAAAGGTGTTTTGTCGTGGAACCCGAAGAAGTAACCCTGCCTGGTGATGATCGGATGGACGGAACGCAGGGACTTCTGTGGCACCAGGCCGCAGACCAGCTGGTATGCCCGGACGATCTTCAGCTTCAGGACGGGATTGTTCTTGACGAAGTCGTAGACGGCGCGTTCAAGTCGATTCATCGATGGGTTCGCAATACAGAGCACCTGCCACGGTGCAGATCAGCGCCGCGAGTGCCACGGAATT
>CAZMVP010000009.1:8604-22857 GCA_964569355.1 uncultured Chromatiaceae bacterium
CCACACGCCGAACGCATGGTATTGGGCAAACAAGTAGTGCGCGATGGCTCCAGTGAAGGTTCCTGCAAGTTGCAATACCGTTTGCTGTGCGTCATCGCCGCTTCGCGTGGCCATCGAGGCCAGTACGACCGCAAATGCACCCGCGGCCACGATGGCAATCGGGACTACGGGTGAACGTGCGTTACTGCCCGCACGGCCGCGGCTTCTGCCAGTCAACAGCCCCGTCAGGAAGAAGCTGACCGCGCAGTAGAAGGGCCACTTCTCGGTGGACAGTATGGAATACACCGCCGCCGGCACCAGTCCGGCGGCAATGATCACTACGGACGGCAGCGGACTCGTGGACCAGAAGAACGCACTGGCAAAGGTGGCCGCAACCAGCAGCGCGTTGCCCTCCGTGGTGCCATAGACATAGCGTTCCATCGTGGCCTGGCCAGCCAGTCGGAACACGGCCTCGCGATCCATCAGGGCGCTGGGCGAGAACCCCAGGCCGGCCATCAGGTAGACGATGTTCGCAAGGGCAAGGCCCAGGAATATGACACGCATGGCCGATAGCCAGGCCTGATTGCTTCTGATCAAGGGCCTGGATGTGTCCATGCCAATCGAGGCGATGAGCAACGGCGAGGCCGAGACGCTGATGAAGGCAAAGGCGAGCAGCGAGGGCCACGAGAAGCCGTTGTAAACGGTGCCCGACAGGGCCAGCAGGAAAGTTGCGAGATAGCAGAGGGGCATGTCTATGGCAGCGGCGAGGAAGCCTGCGTTCCCCGGTTTGCATGGATCCGGAAGTATGCGATGTACAGCCCCACGGCCAGCAGCAGGAACAACTCGGCGCCCAGCGCGGCAAATGCAGGATTCCGAATCGGATTGGCGGGCGTCAGGGCGAGCAGAAGAACGATGAACAGCAGAGCCTGGCCAATCGCGCTTCTGACGAACGAGGCAGCATGGCCCTCGGGAATCAGGACCAGGAAGTAGCCGAGAGAGGCCAGAACGGACGCATGGCCCGCGATGATGAACATCGCGAGCGCCGTTGCGTCCGGATGACGGGATGCAAAGAGCATCCGGTTGATGAATCCCGCGGAGAGGCCCAGGACGACGGACAGCACGATGACAGCTCCGATCGTTGCCCAGGCGACCAGCGCAATGCGTTGCCGGGTCCACCAGGCTACCGGGCGGCATCGCAGGAGATACAGTCCCTGAACTACCGGCTGGAATGCCGACGCGATCAGAGCCCTGGTGCGATCACCGATCAGATAGGCGGCGGCCGCTTCCCGGCTGGCCATCACGCCGAGCAGCAGGGGCGCAGACGAGGTGACGATGGTCGAGAACAGCCGGACTACAAAGAAGCTCCTGGCTACGCCGATGCACAGGCGGATATCAGCAAGCCGTGGCGGGCGCAATACGCCGGTGCGCCAGGTCACCAGCCCAAAGGCGGCAACCACTGCGCAAAAGCTCGCAGACAGGGTCAGGTCAAGCATGGGCAGCGACTGAATCGCCAGCAGCGGTATCGCGCGGATGAGGGAAGCCGGCAGAAGAAAACGCAGCGGCCTCTTCATCCGGACCAGTATCCAGCTCTGCAAGAAGAGGTTCGGCGCGGCGATCAGTGCGTATCGGCCCAGCCATGCAGGATCCAGCCGCGAATTGCCGAAAATACTCCAGGCCACGCTGCCAAGCGCCACGGCGATGGCCAGAATCCCGTAGGACAGTGCCAGGAAACCGCCCGCCATGCGGGCCGCCCGTTGCCTGCTGTACCGCTTGAGGAATGGTGGAGCGGAGTAGATGAGCCCGCTCTCGGCAATGGCCAGGGCAAACATGAACACCGCAACTGATGCCGAGAAATCCAGGAAGTTCTCGCTGGAGAGCTGCTGCGTGAAGGTCAGGAAGAACGCGTAATTGAGGCCGCTGACGCAGAACAGCGTGGCGAGCGGGAGCACCATTTCCGAATTGAACAATGCCGGGTGGCTGCTGCTCTCGGTCATCTGTAGTTGTTGATCCGCCGCGTTTCCGGAGCGCGGACTATGCGGGCGGCCGAGCTCCCGACATCTTCAAGAACAGGAACGCAACTGACGAAACGAGGCCCAGCACCAGTCCGACCGCAATGATGAGAAGCCGCTTGGGCCGTTCCGGCTTCGACGGGGCCATGGCGCTGTCGACCACGCGGAACGCGAAGTCCTCGCGGGTCACTGCGATGGCAAGCTTCTTGGTTTCACTCTCCACCAGCTGATAAAGCAGCTTGCGTACCTCGACCTGATCCGACTTGTCTATCTCCTGTGTCAGGAAGGCGATGGTCTTCTTGCCATCGAGAATGGCACGTTCGCGCAGAATCCCGTTGCACCGGCGAACGAGTTCGTTGGCCCAGGCTGCGGCCTGTGCAGAATCTTTCCATTCGATCGCGAGCGTAACCAGGCCGGTACGTCGATCCTCCTGGACGGAGCGGATCTTGCGCTCGAACCGCCGGACTGCATCCCACGTGGTGGGCTTGTCGTCATCGTCGGCCGAAGCGTCCGGGAACAGTACGGGCAGCAGATTGTGATCCGCGATGAACTGGCTGGCCAGTTGCCGGGAGCCGAGCGTCGCGATATACGTTGCGCGGTGATCCTCCTGCGGCATGGAAATACCCGCCAGTGCGGCCAAGCCGCCGAACTGGCCGGTCAGCCCGCTGATGACGGATGATTCGTCTGTTGCCGGCGCGAGGAGTACCTCTGACCGGTAGACCGGCGGCAGGAATATCGCAAGCAGCACTGCAGCCAGCAGGAAAACCAGGTTGACCGCAATGAGCGTGCGACGGGAAGCCCGGATGGCGCTGAAGTAAAGCTCGGTGTTCATGCCGGCCTGGTCACCTGACTGGGCTTGCGTGAGTCATCCCGCGATCCATAGTTCCTTGCCACCCATTGCGCATATTCGGCTCCCAGCAGGGGGCGCCACCAATCCATGTGGTTGAGATACCAGCGGATGGTCTGGAGCAAGCCGGCCTCGATGTCATGGGCCGGGGCGTACCCGAGCTCCCGCCGGGCCCTGCCGTAGTCTACCGAATAGCGCCGGTCATGCCCCGGCCGGTCGCTGACGTGGGTGATGAGGCTTGCCGACGGCCGACCGTGTGCGGCCGGCGAATCGGGAAACGCGTCGTGAAGTGGTGTGTCGGTCCCCAGCAGGCTGTCCAGGTGCCGGCAGATCGCCTCGACCAGCGTGATGTTCGTGGTCTCGCTGCCGCCGCCGAGATTGTAGACGGCCCCGTGGGTACCGCGCGTCAGCGCCAGCTCGATGCCGGCACAATGGTCGGCAACGTGCAGCCAGTCCCGGATCTGCAAGCCGTCCCCGTAGACCGGGATCGGCCGGCCGCTCAGCACGTTCACGATGACCAGCGGCACCAGTTTCTCTGGAAACTGGAAGGGCCCGTAGTTGTTCGAGCAGTTGGTCGTGATCACCGACAGGCCGTAGGTCTCGTGGTAGGCGCGAACCAGGTGGTCGGAAGCGGCCTTGCTGGCGGAATAGGGCGAGTTGGGAGCATAGGGCGTCTGCTCCGAAAACGGCGTACCGCCCGGCGCCAGGGAGCCGTAGACCTCGTCGGTGGAAATGTGGTGGAAACGATGAGGCCTCGGCCGTTCCCTGCCGAGCCAGAAGCTCCGGGCTGCCTTGAGCAGGGCATGCGTCCCCAGGACATTGGTGCGAATGAATTCGTCCGGACCCAGGATCGACCGATCGACGTGCGATTCCGCGGCGAAATGCACGATGGTGTCTATGTCGTGCTCCGCCAGCAGCAGGGAAACCAGGTCTTCGTTGCAGATATCGCCGTGCGCGAAGACAAACCGCGGATCGGCGTTGACTGAGGCGAGGCTATTGATGTTCCCGGCGTAGGTCAGGGCGTCCAGCACGACGATCCGGGCCGTGCCCGGCCTGGCCGCGATATGCCGGACGAAGTTGGCGCCGATGAAGCCTGCGCCCCCGGTCACCAGGATATTTGCCGGTTCAAAGCTCATCGAGGACCGTCCTCAGTCCATGCCGCCAGTGTGCCGGAGGCAGGTTCACGATCGTGCGGGTGGAGTCGGTGTCCAGCACGCTGTAGGCCGGCCGCGCGGCCCTGGTCGGATATTCGCTGGACCGGATCGGGACCACGGGGACTTCCTGGCGGAGGAGGCCGCGTGCCAGTGCCTCTTCCTGGATTGCCACGGCAAAATCGTACCAGCTGGCCACGCCGTCGGCCGTCCAGTGATATATGCCGCCCGGCGCGTTGGCTTCCATCAGGGCCCAGGCTGCCGCCGCCACGCTGTTAGCCGATGTCGGTGTACCGACCTGGTCGCGTACCACCCGCAAGTTCTTGCCGTTGCGCATGAGCCGCAGCATCGTGAGCAGAAAATTCCTGCCTGCTGCGGCATAAACCCATGCCGTGCGAAGCACGATCCCGCCACCGGCGAGCTGCCTCACGTGGCCTTCGCCGGCGAGCTTGGTCGCACCGTACACGCTGAGCGGGTTGGGCTGGCTTTCCGGCCCGTAGGGCGTGCTGGCGGCACCATCGAAGACGAAGTCGGTGGAGAAGTGCAGCAGCCGGCTCCCGGCCGCAGCTGTAGCTCGCGAGAGGTGGGCAACGGCGGTATCGTTAACGAGGCCCGCCTCGTCTCGCTCGTCCTCGGCCTGATCAACGGCAGTATAGGCGGCCGCGTTGATTACCCAGTCGATCGCCTGGCCCGCGATCGACTGCTGCAATGCTGCCGGATCCGTGATGTCCAGATCGGACCGCGACCGCGGAATCACCTGGTGTCCCCGTGGGGACTGTCGCTGCAGTGCCTGCCCGACCTGGCCACCGGCACCCAAAAGAAGAATCCTCACGGGAATTTCTCGATGTTGCGGAACGACACGCCAAGGGAATCCTTCCCCGACAGTTGCGGTTGCACATCAGCGGGGAGCGGCCACCGGATGGCAACCGTCGGGTCGTTCCACGCCAGTGTCCGTTCGTCATCCGGGCTGTAGTAGTCGGTACACTTGTACAGAAAGTCCACCTTGTCCGATGTGGCGAGCATGCCGTGGGCAAAGCCGGGTGGGATCCAGAGCATATGGTGGTTGGACTCGGTCAACTCCGTTCCCCACCATTTCCCGAAGCTGGGCGAGTGGCGGCGAAGGTCCACCACCGCATCAAAGACGCTGCCTCTGGCCACTCGGACCAGTTTCCCCTGGGTCTTGCGGACCTGCAGGTGCATCCCGCGCAGGGTCCACAGGCTGGACCGGCTGTGGTTGTCCTGGACGAATGGACCGGGAATCCCGGCTTCCGCGAATCGCGCCTCATTCCAGGACTCGAGAAAAAACCCGCGGCTATCCCCGTGAACGGTTGGTACCAGCAGCTTCAGGTCGGCCAGCGGGGTGTCCAGGACTCTCAGCATCGCGCTTTCGTGTCGATGAGGCGCATGAGGTACTCGCCATAGCCGCTTTTCGCCAACGGTCGGGCCAGTTCGGCGAGCCGGGCGGCATCGATGTAGCCCATCTGGAACGCCACCTCCTCGACGCATGCCACCTTCAGTCCCTGCCGCTCCTCGATGATTCTCACGAAGGCGGCCGCATCCAGCAGCGAGTTGTGCGTGCCGGTGTCCAGCCAGGCGGTCCCGCGGCCGAGCGTCTCGACATGCAGGTCGTTCATTGCCAGGTAGGCACGATTCAGGTCCGTGATTTCGAGCTCGCCCCGCGCTGAAGGCTTCAGCGTACGGGCAATTGCCGAGGCGCGATGATCGAAGAAGTACAGCCCGGTCACCGCATAGTTCGACGGCGGATCCGGCGGCTTTTCCACCAGGCCCGAAACGTTCCCGGCGTCGTCGAACTGCACGACTCCGTAGCGTTCGGGATCGTTGACGTAGTAGCTGAACACGGTTGCCGCGCGATCGCGCAGCGAAGCCTTCTGCAGGAACGGGGCGAGATCCGATCCGTAGAAGATGTTGTCGCCGAGGATCAGCGCTGATGGTGCGCCATCCAGGAACGGCTCCGCGATGACCAGTGCCTGCGCAATGCCGTCCGGAGTCGGCTGTACCGCATACTCGAATGAAATCCCCCATTGCCGCCCGTCGCCCAGCATTTCCCGGAAGCCCGGCTGGTCCCTGGGAGTGGTAATGATCAGGAAATCGCGGATACCTGCGCTCATCAGGGTGGCGAGCGGGTAGTAGATCATGGGCTTGTCGTAGACCGGGAGCAGTTGCTTGCTCAATGACAAGGTGATCGGATGCAAGCGGGTTCCCGACCCGCCGGCCAGTATTATCCCCTTTCTAGCAATTGGCACTTCTGTCTCCAACCAAGGCGGTGCGCCCGATTACAATCAGGGATGACATGGGTCAGACCAGGCAGGTACCACTGGGAATTGTCTGGCTGATCAGACCATGAACAGTCTGGTTTGGACCGGAGAACCGTGCCGCGAGAATCTCACTTCTTCGACTTCAGCTCGAAGGTGAAGATCCACGCCATCAGCTGGATGCCCGGTATCCGGGTCAAGATTTGATCCATGCCATCCAGAAGCGGAAGCAGAAACGGAAACTTGCCACCGGCGATCCCTAGAATGTGCCAGTATCGGACTTCGCCAATGTCGAAGAAATTTCTGGCGAAACGTAGGTCCTTGAGGCTGAGGATATGCGCCTTCTCCCACTCGGTACGCATGTCCGGAGTGAATTGCCGATAGAGCTTGATCAGGGGATTGTAGTCCAGCGCTTCGACACCTAGGATCACTCCGCGAGGTGCCAAGATCCGCTGGAGTTCAGGAAAAGCCTGTGATAGATCCAGATGGTGGAGCATCCCGCTGCAGATAATCGAATCCACCACGCTATCTGGCAGTCGGGTGTTTTCCGCATCAGCCTGGACAAAATAAGTGTTATCAGAAACCCCGGCGGCAGCGGCATCTCGAGTGGCATTTGCTACTGACACGGGGCTGATATCGAGTCCGATGGATAGCAGGGCCCCGGCCTTTGCGCCCTTTATGGCATTAACGCCGTTGCCACAGGCATAGTCCAGAAAAACCCGTCCGCTGGCATGACTGTTGATCCATTGGTCTACATACGCTTTGGATCGACTCGTTGCCTGATAATATTTCTTGTTGCCGTAGAATCGTTCATAAGTATCCTTGTCAAGAGAAGCGATACGATCTCTGTTCCGGTCCCTGTCGTGGAATTCGAGTTCGAGCCGCTTACGCTCATCAAGGCTAGCCAACCACTGTGAATCCGGGATCGCTGCGATCTTGTCCAACGAAAGACGCAATGCTTCAACCGACATGCCCATGATATTTCTTTCCAATCATCCGGACCCATAGATTTGGAACGCTATTCGCAGCGAAATATGGTGGACCCGGAAAGGGGCACAGAATACCAAGGCGTAACGCTTTCCGTCGAGTTGATACCGGCGGAATCGTCGGCGGACGCCAGGTTACAGGAAGGGACCTGTGGGTGTAGCTAATCCGGATTTCCACGACGTCACCGAGATGGCCGGCGAGCCGATCACGGCCGAACAGCTCGACCGCCTCTGCCACCGATACGCCTGGGCGAGCAGATTTTGCGCCGGCAAGGATGTGGTCGAGCTGGCCTGTGGCACCGGACCGGGCATCGGGATCCTGAATGCCGTGGCGCGGTCGTTCGAGGCAGGCGATTTCAGCGAGCTGATGGTTCAACGGGTGCGCCAGCACTACGGTGACCGGGTGGTTGTGCAACAGTTCGACGCACAGGCCATGCCCTATGCGGATCGATCCCGGGACGTGCTGGTTATTTTCGAGGCGCTCTATTACCTGCCGGACGTGTCCGCCTTCCTGCGGGAATGCCGGCGCGTGCTGAGACCGGGCGGCAGGGTGCTGGTGGCGACCGCCAACAAGGACCTGCCCGACTTCAATCCCAGTCCCTACAGCCACCGATATCTGGGAGTTGCCGATCTGGTTGCCGAGTTCGGGGCGGCAGGCTTCGACGCCGACTGTTCCGGGTATCTCAGTATCGCCGGGACGTCTCTGAAGCAGCGGCTGCTCCGGCCGGTCAAGCGGGCCGTGGTGGCCTCGGGCCTCATGCCCAAGACGATGCGCGGCAAGCGCTTCCTCAAGCGGCTGGTCTTCGGCAGGCCGGTGCCCATGCCGGCCGAGATCGGGCCCGCGCCCGCGCCCGTAGCCGAGCCCGTGCCGCTGCGCCCCGATGTTCCCGACCGCTCGCACAAGGTAATCTATTGCGTGGCAACCCTTCGGGCTGCCTGATACCCGCCCACAGACAAGGAATGTTTGCCGATGGCCTCTACCAGGCAGGTCCCCTTTTTCAATTACCGTGCCTTGTTCGAATCCCAGGAAGCTGAAATCACTGCCGCTGTCACCGATGTCATGCGGCGGGGCGCTTATATCCTGCAGGGCGACCTGGCCGACTTCGAGGCCCGACTGGCCAGCTATCTGGGCGTGAAGTACGCCTTCGGCGTGGCCGATGGCACCAATGCGCTGATCATCGCGCTGCGGGCCGCCGGGATCGGCGCGGGTGACGAAGTGATCGTTCCCTCGCATACCTACGTGGCCAGTGCCGCATCGATCCATTTCTGCGGCGCAGCGCCGGTGCTGGTCGAATGCCGGGACGACCACATGATCGATCCTGACGGAATCCGGCGGGCAGTGACCCGCCGCACCAAGGCGATCATGCCGGTCCAGCTGAATGGCCGGACGGCGAACATGGATCCGATCCTGGAGATCGCGGCCGAGCACGGTCTGCAGATCATCGAGGATGCCGCCCAGGCCCTGGGCTCGAAGTTCAAGGGACGGTTTGCCGGTACGTTCGGCGCAGCGGGGACGTTCAGCTTCTATCCCGCAAAGTTGCTGGGTTGCTTCGGCGATGGTGGCGGCGTGGTGACCAACGACGACCGGATGGGTGAGCAGCTGGGCCTGCTCCGCGACCACGGGCGGAACGCGGATGGCGAGGTCGTGGCCTGGGGCACCAATTCCCGGCTCGACAACCTGCAGGCAGCCATTCTCAACATCAAGTTCAGGACTTTCGATGAGGCCTTGGCGCGGCGGCGCGAGCTGGCCAGCCTGTACGAGGCGGGCCTGCGCGATGTCGGCGAGCTCCTGTTGCCGCCAGCACCGGATGTCGGTGGTGGACATTTCGATGTCTACCAGAACTACGAAATCGAAGCCGAGCGCCGTGATGAGCTGAAGGTGCACCTGGAAAACCATGGCGTACGCACGATCGTCCAGTTTGGCGGCAAGGCCGTGCACCAGTATCCCGGACTGGGGCTGACCGGCTACCGCCTGCCACGCACCGAGCTCCTGTACCGCCGTGCCTTGCTGCTGCCGATGAATACCTCGCTGGCCAACGACGATGTGCACCATGTGGTGGAGTGCATCCGGACCTTCTACGGGCGAGGAGGCTGAGCGTGCCCGGGCGTGTCTGGCAATCCGACCTGGGCGGGTTGGCCGACCCTGCGCAGTTCACCGGGCCGCTTGAAGCCGCGGGCCACGAGACGACAGCGCTGCTGGCGCTGTTGCGTTCAATGTGGCAGATCCGGATTGTCGAAGAGCGGGTGGCCAACCTCGTGGAGGCCGGCCTGGCCCGCACGCCCTGCCATCTCGGCATCGGCCAGGAAGCCGTTGCCGTTGGAGTCTGCTCGCGTTTGCGCGCGACGGACCGGGTATTCGGTGGTCATCGGTCGCATTCCCAGTTCCTGGCCCTGGGTGGATCGCCGTACCGGCTGCTCGCTGAAATCCTTGGCCGGGTCGAAGGGGCATCGCACGGCATGGGCGGCTCCATGCACCTCCATGGCGCGTCGGTTGGCTTCCATGGTTCCGTGCCGCTCGTCGGGGCGACGATTCCGATCGCCGTCGGGGCAGGACTCGCGGCGAAGATGGATGGTGGCGATGATGTCGCGGTTGCCTTCTTCGGGGACGGGGCTTGCGAGGAGGGCGTGTTCCATGAGTCCCTCAATCTGGCTGCCGTGTATGGGCTGCCGGTCCTGTTTGTCGTCGAAAACAACCTGTTTGCCAGTCACCTCGATATCCAGTTTCGTCAACCAAGTGACCGGGCGGCCCGTTATGCCGAGGCCCACCGGTTGAATCATCGGACGGTTGATGGCAACGACGTGCTGGCCGTGCAGCTGGCCGCACGGGACTTGATCGACGCCGCGCGCGGCGGGCAGGGTCCCGGCCTGCTGGAAGCGGTAACCTACCGGTTCCGCGGGCATGTGGGGCCGAAGGAAGACATTGATGTCGGCGTCAACCGGCGGATGGAGGATGTGGAGCGGTGGAAGCAGCGCTGCCCGATCCGCCGGCTCCGCGAAACCTTGCTGGCGGACCGGGCCGTGACCGAGGCTGAGCTCGTGGATCTCGAGGACGAGGTACGTGCCGAAGTCACCGCGGCCGAATCGAAGGCCATGGCAGGGCAGTACCCACCGGCATCGGCGCTGCTGGACCTGGTGTACGCCAGATGACTGGCACTGTCGGGTACGGCGAGGCGATCCGCGAGGCATTCAGCTACCTGCTGGGTCGCTATCCGCGGGTATTTGCCATTGGCCAGGGGCTGTGGAGCCCCTGGTATGTCGGCAACACGATGACCGACCTGGACAAGGAGTTCGGCCGGGACCGGATCATCGATACACCAGTGTCGGAGCTGGCCTGCACGGGGGCTGCTGTCGGCGCCGCGCTGTGCGGCTATCGGCCGATAGTCATCCATCCCCGCATGGATTTCATGGTGCTGGCCGCGGACCAGGTGATCAACCAGGCCGCCAAATGGCGACACATGCTGGGGGGCCAGGCATCACCGCCGGTCACCGTGCGCGCGATCATCAACCGGGGTGGCGAACAGGGTGCCCAGCATTCACAGGCCTTGCACAGCTGGTTTGCCCACATCCCCGGCCTCAGGGTCGTGATGCCGGCAACGGTCCAGGATGCACGGGACCTGCTGATATCGAGCGTCCTGTGCGATGACCCGGTGATGTACATCGATGATCGATGGCTTTACGAGCGCCAGGCAATCCTGCCGCCGATCATCGAGAAATCGCTGGCGACCGAAGGTCCGCGGGTGATCAGGGAGGGTAACGACCTGACCCTGGCCGGTGCCGGTCATTCGGCGTATCTCTGTGAGCAGGCGGCCGAAGCGCTTGCCGCGGAAGGGATCTCCGCGGAGGTCGTGGATATCCGCGTGCTGAATCCGCTTGACGCAGGCCCCATCGCCGATTCGGTACGAAAGACCGGGCGCCTGTTTGCAGTGGATGGAGGCTGGCGGACTGCCGGCTGGTCGGCCGAGATCGTGGCAGCGGTCAGCGAGGCAGTGGACCCGGCAATGCTGCGCGACCGGCCGGTGCGCATCACCTTGCCGGATGCACCGGCACCGACCAGCAAGGCGCTGGAGGCCATCTATTATCCCACTGCCGCGACAATTGCCGACGCCGTGAGGACCAGCCTGGGGCAGCAACATCATGTCAAAGCGACTGCTTGATCTCCTCGTGGCGCTGGTGGGGCTGGTCGTGGCCTCGCCGGTGCTGTTGCCCGTGATGTTCCTGGTCTGGTGGGGGGATCGTCATTCACCGTTTTACATCGCTGCCCGCATGGGCCGGGGCGAGCGGCCATTTCGCATGGTCAAGCTAAGGTCCATGAGGATCGGTGCCGACAAGTCCGGGGTGGACTCGACGTCGGCAGGAGACAGCCGCATAACGCCGGTTGGCCATTTCATTCGTCGTTACAAGCTCGATGAAGTCACCCAGTTGTGGAATGTGCTGGTTGGCGACATGAGCCTGGTGGGCCCGCGTCCGAATGTGGAGCGCGAGACCCGGCTGTATACCGAGGTGGAACGACAACTGTTGTCGGTGAAGCCGGGCATCACCGACTACGCCTCCATCGTGTTCGCCGACGAGGGAGACATTCTCCAGGGACAGGCAGACCCCGACCTGGCCTACAACCAGCTGATCCGCCCCTGGAAGAGCCGCTTGGGCCTGTTTTACATCGAGCGCCGGAATCTCATGCTTGACCTGCGGCTGATCGCTTGGACCGTCATGGCCATCGTGTCGCGCCCGAGGGCCCTGCAGGCAGTGGCGCGTGATCTCGAGGCACGCGGGGCACCTGCCGACCTGGCTCGGGTAGCGCAGCGATCCGAACGCCTGGTTCCGCATCCGCCACCCGGGGCGGCGGACGTCGTGATGTCGAGGTCCGCGGCATGAACATGACCGGCAAGGGAAGGGCGTCCTGGACCGGCTGCCATGACGGCCGGTTTCCCGGTCATTGCCGGTGGAGCCAATGAGGATGTTCGCCCACAGCGTGCAATCGCGCCTGATTCAACTGTCACCAGGGCGCAAGCGGTTCATCATCGCACTCCACGATTCGATCATTCTCGTTGCCGTGCTGTGGGCAGTCCTCGCATTCCTCGATCCTTATGCGGATCGGGGTGGGTCCGGCATGGCGGATGGCAAGCTGCTGCTGGCAGTGCTGGTACTTGGCGTCCCTCTGCTGGCGTCACAGGGGCTCTATCGGGCGATCATCCGCTTTCTCGGTGAAGAGATGATCTTTGCCGTGATTCGTGGCGTCAGCCTGGTTGCGGCAGCCCTGGCCGTGGCAGAAGCATGGTTGGGCGGCCCGCCCGAATACGCCGTGACGCTTGCGTTGGTGTTCTGGGCGTTTGCGATAGTCATGTTGTCCGCCAGTCGCTTCGTCATGCGCCGCTGGCTGGCTGGCGGCCGCTCCGATGGCGAACCCATCGCGATCTATGGCGCGGGCCAGGCAGGATTGCGGCTGGCCACCGCGCTTGCGGAGAGCAGCGACTGTCGTCCGGTCCTGTTCATTGACGATGATCCGGCGCTTCACGGCCGGGTTGTGGCCGGTGTCCCGGTTTGCGGCCGGGACAAGGCTCCGGAATTGGTCGAACGCCTCGCGGTACGCCGGATCCTCCTTGCGCTGCCATCGGTTTCCCGCCGCAAGCGGCGAGAAATCATTGCCTCCCTGGAAAATCTTGCCATCCGCATCCAGACGGTCCCCGACATCGCCGACCTGATCGCCGGCCGTGCTCGCGTCGATGACGTGCGCGACGTGGATGTCGCCGACCTCCTCGGCCGCGAAATAGTGCCCCCCAACGAGAAGCTGGTGGGTGCCTGCATCTCCGGCAAGACGGTGCTGGTCACCGGTGCCGGAGGCTCGATCGGTTCCGAACTTTGCAGGCAGATCGCCAGATTGCAGCCGGTGCGGCTCGTGCTTTATGAGCGATCGGAAGTGGCGCTGTTCCAGATCGACCATGAGCTGAGGCAGTGCATTGGCGAAGAAGGCCTGGACGTCGAGCTCGTGCCGGTGCTTGGATCCGTGCTCAACCCGGGCCGCCTGCGTCGCGCGATGACGAACCTCGGCGTGCAGACGGTCTACCATGCGGCAGCCTATAAGCACGTGCCCCTCGTGGAATACAACATGACCGAGGGTGTCTACAACAACGCGATCGGCACCTGGCACGCGGCGGAGGCTGCCTGCGAGGCCGGCGTCGAGACCTTCGTGCTGATCTCGACCGACAAGGCGGTGATGCCGGTCAACGTGATGGGGGCGTCCAAGCGGTTTGCGGAACTCCTGTTGCAGGCGATGAGTGCGCGGCAGTCGACGACCCGCTTCTGCATGGTCCGTTTCGGCAACGTGCTGGATTCATCCGGCTCGGTGGTGCCGATCTTCCGCGAGCAGATCCGGCGTGGCGGTCCGGTGACGGTCACCCACCGGGACATCATCCGCTACTTCATGACGATCCCGGAGGCAGCGCAACTGGTGCTGCAGGCGGGCTCGATGTGCAAGGGCGGGGATGTCTTCGTGCTGGACATGGGCGATCCGGTGCGGATTGCGGACCTCGCGCGGCGGATGATCAACCTGATGGGCTTCTCGGTGCGCGACGAGGAGCATCCCGAGGGCGACATCGAGATCCAGTTCACGGGCCTGCGGCCGGCCGAGAAGCTCTATGAGGAGCTGCTGATCGGCACCAATGTCTCGGGTACCGAGCACCCGATGATCATGCGGGCGATGGAGGATTTCCTGCCGTGGGATGACATCAGCCGTTTTGCCCAGCAGCTGGAGGTCGCTGCGGCCAATGCGGACTGTGACCGGGTGCGCGCCCTGTTGCTGGAATCGGTCGGTGGCTACAAGCCGGAAAACGGGGTGGATGATCTCCTGTGGCAGGCGAGGAGGGCCGCAGGCACGCATGGCGCCACCGTGGCGCTTCCCGATCCGGCCGGGGTGTCCGTGCCGGCGTTGGCCACCGTCACCGACCTGGCGGCCCGTCGTGCCGGTGCCGCCGCCTCGCCCGGGTCCGCTGCTTCCTGAGTCTGCCTTCAGGC
>CAZMVP010000009.1:22957-24581 GCA_964569355.1 uncultured Chromatiaceae bacterium
GTGCCGGTGCCGCCGCCTCGCCCGGGTCCGCTGCTTCCTGAGTCTGCCTTCAGGCGATCGAGCCCGCCGCGTGACCCGGTTGGTTGCCTTGCCCGGCCAACCGGCTACTCTACCGGCCATTGCTTGACACTCGGCTTCGGAAATAACCAATGAGAATAACTGTTCATGGCACGGGCTACGTCGGCCTGGTCACGGGGGCTTGCATTGCCCAGGCGGGTAACCACGTGGTTTGCGTGGATATCGACGAGGCCAAGATCTCGGCCCTGAAGGCGGGCGAGATCCCGATTTTCGAGCCGGGCCTGGCGGAGATCGTGCGCCGCAACCACGAAGCGGGCCGGCTGCGTTTCACCACCGACGTGGCCGAGGGTGTCCGCCACGGCGAGCTGCAATTCATCGCCGTGGGCACGCCGAAGAACGAGGACGGCTCGGCGGACCTGCGCCATGTGCTGACGGTCGCCCAGACCATCGGCGCGCACATGACCGAATACAAGGTGGTGGTGGACAAGTCCACGGTGCCGGTCGGGACCGCGGATCGCGTGAAGGAAGCCATCGCGGCAGCTTTGGCGAAGCGCAAGGCAGACGTCGAGTTCGATGTGGTCTCCAATCCCGAGTTCCTGAAGGAGGGAGCTGCGGTGCCGGACTTCATGAAGCCCGACCGGATCATCGTGGGCACGGATAGCCCGCGGGCCACCGAGCTGCTGCGTCAACTCTATGAGCCTTTCAGCCGCAACCACGACAAGCTGATCGTGATGGACGTGCGCTCGGCGGAGCTCACGAAGTATGCGGCCAACGCGATGCTGGCGACCAAGATCAGCCTGATGAACGAACTGGCGAACATCGCCGAGCGCTACGGCGCGGACATCGAGCAGGTTCGCGTGGGTATCGGCTCCGATCCCCGGATCGGCTACTCCTTCATCTATCCGGGCTGCGGCTACGGCGGCTCCTGCTTCCCCAAGGATGTCCACGCCCTGATCCGCTCGGCCGACGAGATCGGCTATGACGCGGTGCTGGTCCGTGCCGTCGACAACGTCAACGACCGGCAGAAGGAAGTGCTGTTCCGCAAGATCAACGGCCATTTCGCCGGCAAGCTCAAGGGCCGGACCTTTGCCCTCTGGGGCCTGGCTTTCAAGCCCAACACCGACGACATGCGCGAGGCGCCAAGCCGCGTGCTGATGGAAGCACTGTGGGCAGCCGGTGCCCGGGTGCAGGCCTATGATCCGCAGAGCATGGGCGAGACGAAGCGCATCTACGGGGCGCGAGGGGACCTGAAGCTCTGCGAGTCGGCCGATGCCGCCCTTGAAGGTGCCGATGCGCTGGTGGTCGTGACCGAGTGGCAGGAGTTCCGCAGCCCGGACTTCGCGAAGATCCGCGAGGCCCTGGGCACGCCGGTGATTTTCGATGGCCGGAACCTGTACGAGCCGCGGCTCCTCGAGAGCCACGGATTTATGCACTACGCCATCGGCCGCGGCAAGCCGCTGCCGGTATGACCGACGCAAGCTGACCCGGACCGATCCACCAGGGGCACCGTGCGAGTCATCCCAGTCATTCTCTGCGGCGGGTCAGGTACCCGGCTCTGGCCGCTGTCCCGGGCGCTGTACCCCAAGCAACTCTTGTCCCTGGTTGG
>CAZMVP010000009.1:24681-25993 GCA_964569355.1 uncultured Chromatiaceae bacterium
GGCTCTGGCCGCTGTCCCGGGCGCTGTACCCCAAGCAACTCTTGTCCCTGGTTGGCGAGCACTCGCTGTTGCAGGACACGGTGCTGCGCCTGCCGTCGCTGCCCGAGGTAGCCAGCGAGGCGCCGGTCGTGGTGTGCAACGAGGCCCACCGCTTCCTGGTGGCCGGGCAATTGCGTGAACTGGGCCGGGATCCCTTCATGATCCTGGAGCCCGAGGGCCGCAATACCGCGCCGGCCGTCAGCATCGCGGCCATGGCGCTGCGCCGCCGGTCGGCCGGTGACGTGCTGCTCCTCGTGCTGCCGGCCGACCACGTGGTGCGGGATCCCGGGGCATTTGCCGCCGCCGTCGAGGCCGCGATACCGGCCGCCGCGGCCGGGCAGCTCGTGACCTTCGGTGTCGTGCCGACGCGGCCCGAAACCGGCTATGGCTATATCCGGATGGCAGATGCCGGGGCAGGGGAACATCGCGCGGCGGTGCAGCCAGTCCGCGAGTTCGTCGAGAAGCCGGACCACGAGATGGCCTGCCGCTACGTGGCGTCCGGCAGCTACCTGTGGAACAGTGGCATGTTCCTGTTCTCGGCGGACACCTGGCTGCGGGAGCTGGCCCTGCATGCGCCGGACATCGCCACGGCCACGGCCCATGCCCTGGACGTGGCCCATGGCGATGCAGCCGGGGCACCGGGCCCGGGCGGCATGCTCACGCTGGAGGCCGTGAGCTTCCACGCCTGCCGCAAGGAATCGATCGACTATGCCGTGATGGAGAAGACCCGCCACGCCGCCGTGCTGCCACTGGACGCCGGCTGGAGCGATGTCGGGTCCTGGGCGGCCTTGCCGGAAGTCAGTGACCGGGATGCCGACGGCAACGTGCTGTCGGGTGACGTGGTGGCCGTCGATTGCCGGAACACCTACGTGCGCGCCGAGAGCCGGCTCGTGGCGGTCACGGGCCTCGACGGGTGTGTCGTGGTCGAGACGAAGGACGCGGTGTTGGTGGTGCCTGCCGACCGTGCCCAGGACGTGAAGCAGGTGGTCGAGCAGCTGGAGCGCAGCCACCGGCCGGAGACCCGGCTGGGCCGCGAGGTGTTCCGGCCCTGGGGCAGCTACGACAGCCTCGACGGCGCGCCGGGGTTCCAGGTGAAGAGGCTCACGGTCCTGCCGGGTGCCGTGCTCTCCCTGCAGATGCACCACCGGCGGGCCGAGCACTGGGTCGTCGTCCAGGGTACGGCCCGGATCACGCGCGATGCGGAAGTGTTTGACCTGGTCGTTGGTGGGCACACTTTCATTCCGCTCGGTGCGAAGCACCGGATCGAGAACCC
>CAZMVP010000010.1:0-5608 GCA_964569355.1 uncultured Chromatiaceae bacterium
GCCAGCATGTCGTAGACGGCCGGCTCCATCTGCGAGGCAATCGTGCGCTTCCAGATGAGGCTGTAGAGCTTGTACTGCTCGTCATTGAGATGGCCGCGCAGGGATTCCGGCGTGCGCCGGATGCTCGTTGGCCGGATGCCCTCGTGGGCTTCCTGGGCGTTCTTGGCCGTGGTCTTGTAGGTGTTCGGCGTGGCCGGGAGGCTCTGCTTGCCGTAACGCTCGACGATGAAGCTGCGGATGTCGTCGACCGCTTCAGCGGCCAGGTTGACCGAATCCGTGCGCATGTAGGTGATCAGGCCCACCGTGCCCTCGGAGATCGCGATGCCCTCGTAGAGCTTCTGCGCCACCTGCATCGTGCCGCGGGCCCGGAAGCCCAGCTTGCGCGAGGCTTCCTGCTGCAGCGTGGAGGTCGTGAACGGCGGCGCGGGCTTGCGACGGCGCTGGCTCCGTTCGACGTTCTGCACCCTGAGCCGGCCCCCGGCCGCGGCCTCCAGCTTCTGGCGGGCTTCGCCGGCCTGGCCGGCATTGCGGAAGCTGAAGGTTTCCGGCTTCTCGCGGTTGAAGGTGTCGACGACCTTGTTGCCGGCGTACTCGACCAATCGCGCACTGAAAATGCCGGGCGCGGTGCCGGTGGTGGCCGCGATGGACCAGTATTCCTGGCTCACGAAGGCCTCGATGGCCTCTTCGCGTTCCACCAGCATGCGCAGTGCCGGGCTCTGCACCCGGCCGGCGGACAGCTTGGGGCTGATCTTTCGCCACAAGAGCGGCGAGAGCTTGAAGCCGATCAGGTGGTCCATCGCCCGCCGCGTGCGGTAGGCATTGACGAGGTCGATCGAGACCTCGCGGGGATTCCGGATGGCTTCCTGCACCTCGCGCTGCGTGATTTCGTAGAAAACCACGCGGTAGACCTTGCGGGACTCGAGCAGGCCGCGTTCGTTCAAGACTTCCTGCAGGTGCCAGGAAATCGCCTCGCCCTCGCGGTCCGGGTCGGTGGCGAGATAGAGGTCGCCACCCTTCTTCAACGCACTGGCAATGGCGTTGATGTGCTTTTCCTTGTCCTCGGCAACCGTGTACTTCATCAGGTAGCCGTGGTCGGGATCCACCGCGCCGTCCTTCTCCAGCAGATCGCGGATGTGGCCGTACGAGGCCAGCACCTTGAAGTCCTTGCCCAGGTACTTCTCGATGGTCTTGGCCTTGGCGGGCGACTCGACGACGACGACGTTGGACATTCAATCCTCTATAGACGAAGAAGCCGCGACTCTGGCGCGGCTTGGTTGCTGGCTTGTGCTTTCCGCACTCAGTGCATCACGCCGGAGTTTTCCTCGAAGACGAGGTCCTCCATCCGCGAGAAGGCCGTCTCCTGGCCCGGCTGGGCGAAGAGGACCATGAGCACCACCCACTTGACCTGCTCCTTGTCGATCGTGCCCGAGCCAAGCGCGATCAGCCGGTCGATCACGACCTCGCGCTGCGCGGCGGACAGGATGCCGATCTGCTCGAGGTACAGCAGGTAGCCGCGGCACTCGAGGTCGAGGCGGCGCAGTTCGACTTCGTTGTAGACCCGGATCGAGCGGTCGCCAGGCACGCCGGAGAAGGGCGCGCTGGTCTCGTTCAGGCCGTCGAGCCAGTCGAGCGCGCTGTCGACTTCCGGCTCGCCGAAGCCGGCGCGGAGCAGCTCTTCGCGCAGCACATCCTGGTCCGCGGCATCCGGTTCCTGGTCGGAATAGGTTTCAAACAGGTACAGCAGCACGTCGAGAACGGTATCGCTCATGGATGACGCCCTCCTCCGTTTTACCTAACCCGTTGATAGCGGCCGCCGGACAGCGAACGCACCGATCCTTGCATTTCAAGCAGCAGGAGCATGGAGGAAACCTCCCCGATCGTCAATCCGGACCGCGCCACGAGATGGTCCGCATCGACGATGTCCCAGCCCATCGCGTCGAGCAGTGGCGCGTAGCCGGCAGCAGGATCCGCGGTGATTTCCGCGGCATCGGCCATCTCCGTCGCCGGGGCCGCGGTCGCGGCATCGAGCGCAAGGCCCGCGAGCATGCCCTGCAGTTCCTCGACGATGTCGGCCGCCGTCTCGACGAGCTTGGCGCCATTGCGGATCAGCCGGTGGCAGCCGCGGGCGACCGGATTATGGATGGAGCCGGGGATCGCAAAGACTTCCCGGCCCTGCTCCATCGCGTGCCGCGCCGTGATCAACGCGCCGCTGCGCAGGCTCGCCTCCACCACCAGCGTGCCGACGGACAGGCCGCTGATCAGCCGGTTGCGGCGCGGGAAATTGGATGGATGCACCGCGGTGCCGGGCTCGAACTCCGAGACGAGCGCGCCGCCGCCCTCGATGATCTCGCGGGCGAGGTCGCGATGCTGGCGCGGGTAGACGATGTCGAGCCCGGTGCCGCAGACGGCGATGGTGCGGCCGCCGACCGACAGCGCACCGCGATGGGCGGCGGCGTCGATGCCTTCGGCAAGCCCGCTCGTGATGCAGAAGCCGCGCGCGGCGAGCCACGCGGCGAACTCAAGGGCGGTTTCCGCGCCACCCGGTGTCGCGTGGCGACTGCCGACAATCGCGAGCTGGGGCAACTGCAGGACGGCGGGATCGCCGAGCACGTGCAGCCGCGGAGGCGGATGGTCGATCTCGCGCAGCAGCGGCGGGTAGCGCGGGTCGTCGGGGCCGAAGCCCGGATCGGATGGCTCAAGCGGTTTCGCTGCGGACACATCGCTTCCTGTGGCAGGCCGCCCCCTGCCACCGGATCGTCAACGCCGTGGTCAGCTCGGGTTGCGCACCTTGTCGAGGGTGTGGATCGGCCCTTCGGCCTGCATGACCAGCGCGTAGCTCATGCGGTCGTAGGTCTTGAAGACCATTAGAGTCCCGGCCCGCTCGTCCGGCAACTGCACTTTACCGCCAAAGACGCCGGGATCGACCCGGTCCTCGACCCGGTCGCCGGCCTGCCAGACGGTCAGCACGTGGCCAGGCGCGAGGCCATCGCGCTTGCCGCGGTTGATGACGATCACCTGGTACTGGCCGATCTGCGTCACGCCGTCGACGACGTGGATGATCCGGCCGTCGACCGGCCGATCCGGGGCCCGCGGCGCGAAGGACAGCGGCAGCGGCGCGTTCTGCGTGATGAGCCGGTCGCCCTCGAGCACCTCACGCTGCGAGTTGTTGAGTTCCAGCGTGGAGGGATCCCCATCGCGGCGCACGCGGCCATCGGCCACGTAGACGCCCTCGTAGCCGAGCACCTTGCCATCATCCGGGTCGATGAGCTTGTCGCCGACGTGCACCACGGCATAGGTGGCGCCCGGGGCCGCCACGTCGCCGCGGACATAGACCTCATTGCCCGAGGCGCCGATCAGGTGCCGGTCGCGCAGGGCGACGATATAGGGCAGGTCGTTGATCTCGTCCTTCGAGAGCACGAGGCCCTTGTTCAGGAACGGCCCGATCACGTTGTACGGGATCGTGGTGATCGCCTCGGTGAGTTTCTGTTCGCGGATGCGCGGCGAGAGCTTCTCGGTGCCGGTGGCCGCGCCACGGGTCACGCGGATCTGCGGCTGGCCATTGACGTAGGCCAGCGTCAGCTCGTCGCCGGGGTAGATCAGGTGCGGGTTCCGGATCTGCGGATTGACGTACCAGATCTCCGGCCAGTTCCACGGGTTGCGCAGGAACATCGCGGAGATGTCCCAGAGCGTGTCGCCGGGTTTCACGACATAGTGATCGGGATGGGAGGGATTGAGCGGAACACCACCCCCCTGCTGTGCGAACAGGCTGCCTGCTGCGGCGCCAAGCGCCAGCGTCAGGGCCAATACCGCGGCCAACCGGCCTGAACTCCGGGAGATTCTCATGGGGACTCCATCCCTAGCTTGATCCGTGATGCTGCTGCGACGTGCCCGATGCCGCATTCCGCGCCCAACGCGCGCAGATGTAGCATAAAATCAAGCTCCTTACCTAGCACCTTGCTCCAAACTGTGAAGGCCGCACGATGGCGCTGCTGAAAATCCTCGAGTACCCGGACCCACGGCTCCGGATCAAGGCAAAGCCCGTTCCGGCCGTGACAGATGAAATCCGTCAGCTGGCCGCCGACATGCTGGAGACCATGTATGCCGCCCCGGGCATCGGGCTGGCGGCGACCCAGGTCGACCGGCACATCCGGCTCGTGGTCCTCGATGTCTCCGAGGAGCGCAATGCGCCGCACGTGCTCATCAATCCCGTGATCGTGGCCCGCGAGGGTTCGGAGATCGGCGACGAGGGTTGCCTGTCCGTGCCCGGTGTCACCGAAGGCGTGACACGTGCCGCGCAGGTCCGCGTGAAGGCACTCGATGCCAGCGGCCAGCCGGTGGAGTTCGAGGCTGAAGGACTGCTCGGGGTCTGCATCCAGCACGAGCTCGATCACCTCGACGGCAAACTGTTCGTCGACTACCTGTCCGAGATGAAACGCCAGCGGCTGAAGAAGCGCGCGATGAAGGCCCTGCGCCGCGACGGCAAGTCGTCCGACGACAGGCCGGAGGTCGTGCCCGCGGGCAAGTCCGTCGTGCGCGACCGGGCTCCGGTCATCTGAACAGTCGGCTGCTGTTTGCCGGGTCGCCGGCCTTCGCGGTACCCACGCTGCAACGCCTGGCGGACATCGGCTGCCGGCCGCTGGCCGTCCTGACCCAGCCTGACCGCCCCGCCGGCCGCGGGCGCATGGTGACGGCCGGGCCCGTGAAAAGCCGGGCGCTGGAGCTTGGCATCCCGGTGCTCCAGCCTTCCAGCCTGAAGGATGAGGGCATCCAGTCGACACTGCGTGAACTGGCGCCCGACCTGATCGTGGTCGTGGCCTATGGCCTCTTGTTGCCGCCGGCTGTGCTGGCGATCCCGCGGCTTGGCTGCATCAACGTGCATGCCTCGCTGCTGCCGCGCTGGCGGGGCGCCTCGCCGATCCAGTCGGCCATCCTCGCCGGAGATCCCGAGACCGGCGTCAGCATCATGCAGCTCGAAGCCGGACTGGATACCGGGCCGGTGTATGGTTGCGCCCGACTGGCCATCAGTCCCACGGAAACCGCCGGCGAACTCGAGGTGCGGCTGGCGGAGCTCGGGGCCGACACGCTGGGTGGAATGCTCGAACGCTTGCTGGCCGGGACCCTGCGGGCCGAGCCCCAGCCGGCCACCGGCGTGACCTATGCCGGCCGCATCCGGAAGGCCGATGGGCGCATCGACTGGCAGGAGCCGGCCGAGGCCATCGCGCGCCGCATCCGGGCCTTCAATCCGTGGCCGGTGGCCGAGACCCTGCTCGATGGCCACCAGCTGCGGTGTTTCGCCGGCACGGCGCTGGCACCGACCGACAGGACCTTGGCCGCCAGGGTTTCGGCTGATGGGTCGCCGGCGGCCGAAGCGCCGTGTGGCGGGATCGTGGCGGTCGGGACCGAAGGCATCGACGTGCAGGCCGGCACCGGCCGCCTGCGCCTGACGGAAATCCAGGTGCCAGGGCGGGCGCGGATGGCAGCTGCGGATTTCGGCCGCGGCCGCCCGCTCGAGGGCAAGGTCCTGGGTGGATAGCGGTGCTGCCACGCGGGCCGCAGCCGCCCGGGCCGTGGCTGCGGTGCTGGCCCGCGGCCAGACGCTGGATGCGGC
>CAZMVP010000010.1:5708-6962 GCA_964569355.1 uncultured Chromatiaceae bacterium
GGCGCAGGTGCAGTGGCTCGCCTTTGGCGCCATCCGCCACCATCACCGCCACCAGGCCCTGCTGGCGAGGCTCCTGCTCCGGCCCTTGAAGGACCGCGACCGGTTGCTGGAGGCGCTGCTGTCGGTTGGGCTCTTCCAGTTGATGGACCCGGACCAGCCTGACCATGCCGCCGTGTCGGCGACGGTCGAGGCTGCCCGAGTGCTGGGACTCCAGCATGCCGCCGGGCTCGTGAACGCCTGCCTGCGGCGTTTCCAGCGCGAGGCGGCGGCGTTGACGGCCGGCATCGCCGGCGACCCGGTGGCGCGATACTCGCATCCGGCCTGGCTCCTGAACCAGCTGCGCAGCGACTGGCCGGACCGGTGGGAAGCCATTGCCGCGGCGGGCCAGCAGCGTCCACCGGCCTGGCTGCGGGTCAATCGCGGCCGGTGCACGGTGGCCGACTATGCCCGTCGGCTGGAGGCAGAACTGGGGCTGGCCTCGAGCAGCCATCCCGGTTTTCCGGATGCGCTGAAGCTCGACGCGGCTGTCGCGGTGTCCCGCTTGCCCGGTTTTGCCGATGGCCTTGCCAGCGTCCAGGATGCCGGTGCCCAGCTCGCGGCGCCGTTGCTGGCGCCGGAGCGGGGCATGCGCGTGCTCGATGCCTGTGCCGCACCGGGCGGCAAGACCACCCACCTGCTCGAGCTGGCCGACGGCGACCTCGACCTGACGGCACTGGATGTTTCCGGCGTCCGCCTGCGCCAGATCGACGACAACCTGCGCCGGCTGGGCTTAACGGCCACGCTCGTCGAAGGCGATGCGCTGGCACCGGCGGACTGGTGGGATGGGCGCCCGTTCGACCGGATCCTCGTCGATGCGCCGTGCTCTGCCACCGGCGTCATCCGGCGTCATCCCGACATCAAGCTGCTGCGGCGCCCGGACGACATCCCGGCGCTCGCCGCCCGCCAGCGCCGGCTGCTGGAGCGGCTGCTGCCGCTGCTCAAGCCCGGCGGGCGGCTGCTGTACAGCACCTGTTCGATCTTCAAGGCCGAGAACCAGGCCGTGGTCCAGGCAACACTGGCAACCGGCACCGCCACGTTGCTTGAAGACACCCCCCGGCCCGGCCTGCAGCTATTGCCCGGGGACAGCGACACCGACGGGTTCTACTATGCTCTGATGATGCCCAGCAGACAGCCCCGACGGACCGGCTGAGGACGCCTGGTGAATCCAGCCTGGAACAGCGCCACGCACCGGCAGCCCAGCGGCGCCCGCCGCAG
>CAZMVP010000010.1:7062-10574 GCA_964569355.1 uncultured Chromatiaceae bacterium
CGCCATGACCTGGCGGCCGTCGCCATCGGTTCGACGCTACCTGGGCACCGGCGTCGCCGGTGCCGGCGTGCTGCTGGGCGTGGTGGCGCTGGTCCTGCTCGGCAGCAACGCGCCGAGCCTGGCCGACTTCGGTCGACGCCACGTGCTGCTGCTGTCCATCAATGTCGTGGCCGCCATCGTGCTGCTGGCCATCATCGGCTTCAACCTGTTCCGGCTCATCCGCGATTACCGCCGCCGGGCACCGGGCGCGCGGCTGCGTGCGCGCCTCGTGGCGATGTTCGTCGGCCTCACGCTGGTGCCGCTGCTGGTCGTCTATGTCTTCGCGTTGCAGTTCCTGAACGGTGGCATCGACAGCTGGTTCGACACCGACCTCGAGCACGAGCTGTCGTCGGCACTGCGCTTCAGCCGCGAGTCGCTGGATGTCCAGGCCAACTCCCGGCTGCAGCAGACCGGCGCGCTGGCCGGCGCGATCAGCGACCTGGACGGCGCGGCGCTGTCGCGTGCACTGAGCGTGCTGCGCGCGGATGCCGGTGCCGAGGAGCTGACGGTCTTCAAGCCTGATCTCGCGATCCAGGCCTCCAGCGTCCGGACGGACAGCCTGCCGCCGACCCTGTCCGAGGACGTGACCGACCAGTTGCGCCACGGCCGGCCGTTCGTCGCGCTGGAACCGCTGGGAGGTGCGCGCTACCAGATCCGCTCGGTCGTGGCCATGCCGGGCGGTGCCGGCGCCGCGGACGCGTCCGGGTCCCGCTACCTGCAGGCCATCTATCCGATCGGCAATCGCGAGGGCCGGCTCGTCGATGCGGTCGAGGATACCTACACCCGCTACGCCGAACTCCGCTTCCTGCGCGCACCGCTCAAGGACAACCTGACGCTGACGCTGTCGCTCGTGCTGATGCTCTCGCTGCTGGCCGCCGCCGCCGGCGCGTTCTACCTCGCCCGGCGCCTTGCCGCGCCAATCGAGGCGCTGGCGGCCGGCACGCGCGCGGTGGCCAAGGGCGATTTCGACACCCGCCTGAAGCCGGGCAGTGCCGACGAGGTGGGTTTCCTGATCGATTCCTTCAACGGGATGATCGAACGACTGGGCCGCGCGCGGGAGGAAGGCCGCATCAGCCAGCAGCAACTGGAAAAGGAGCGTGCGAGCCTCGCCGCGATCCTCGGTCATTTGTCCACCGGCGTCATCGCCACCAATCCGGATGGGCGGATCCGGATCGCGAATGTCGCAGCCGGCGACATCCTCGGCGTGGATCTCGCCTCGCGCGCGGGCGCTTCGCTGGATGAGGTGGCAACCGCCGGACCGCTGGCCGCCCAGTTCATCGCGGAGTGCCGGCCGCACCTGCTCGGCGAACAGCGAGAATGGCGCGGCCAGATCGTGCTGAACACGGATTCGACGAGGCGCATACTGAACTGCGCCAGCTCGGCGCTGCCGGGCGAAGAGGCGACGGGTTTGAAGGACGAGCCGCCCGCGGACCTGGAATCGGCCCCGGGCGGCATCATGGTGTTCGATGACGTGACGGACCTCTTGGTGGCCCAGCGCGACGCCGCCTGGGGCGAGGTGGCCCGCCGGCTCGCCCACGAGATCAAGAATCCACTGACACCGATCCAGCTGGCGGCGGAGCGGATCCGGCGGCGCTACCTGCCGCAGATGTCCGGTGAGGATGGCCAGATCCTCGAGCGGTCCACGCACACGATCGTGCAGCAGGTCGAGGCGATGCGCGACATGGTCAATGCCTTCAGCGAATACGCGCGGGCGCCGCAGGTCACGATCGCGCGGGTTGACCTGAGCCAGCTGGTGCGCGAGGTTGCGTGGCTGTATCGGGCGCAGGAAGGCCAGCCGAAGATCACGCTGGCGCTGGAGCCTGGCCTCGAGGTGGAGGCCGACGCGGTGCGGGTGCGGCAGCTCTTGCACAACCTGATCCGCAACGCCCAGGAGGCGCTCGAGGGCCGCGCAGACGGCGTGATCGAGATCGCGACCGGCAGGATTCCGGCGGCCGACAAGGCGGTGCAGCGTGAATATGCGGAGCTCAGCGTGACGGACAACGGCCCGGGATTCGCCGCCGAGGTGCTGAGCCGGATCTTCGAGCCTTATGTAACAAGCAAGAAGAAGGGGACTGGACTGGGGCTCGCAATCGTGAAAAAACTGGTGGAGGAACACGGTGGCAGCGTGGCCGCCGAGAACCTGCCCGAACGGGGCGCGCGCCTCGTCGTGCGGTTGCCCGTGATGGCAGCCGTTCGCGACAGTACCCGGGACGTGCGCACGATGCGCCCCGAGCAGCGGAGGGAAAGAGCATGAATGCCGCACACATCCTGGTGGTCGATGACGAGGACGACATCCGCACGACGATCAGCGACATCCTCGTCGACGAGGGGTATGCCGTCAGCGTGGCCGCCGATGCCGCGGCCGCCCGGGCCGAGGTTGGCCGCGAGCAGCCCGACCTGATCCTGCTCGATGTCTGGATGCCGGACGTGGACGGCATCACCCTGCTGCGCGAATGGTCGCGCACAGGCTCGCCGCGCTGTCCGGTGGTGATCCTCTCGGGCCATGGCACGGTGGAAACTGCCGTGGAAGCCACCCGGCTCGGTGCGGTGGATTTCGTCGAGAAGCCCTTGTCGCTCGCCAAGCTGCTGCGCACCGTGCAGCGGGCGCTGGACCGGACGCCGGAAGCGAAGAAGGCCGCGGCCCGCACGCTGCTGCCGAAGCGGCTGGCCCCGGGTGGCCGGAGCGCAGTGATGCGCGCGCTGCGCGACCAGGCGGCGGCGGTGGCCAGGCGCCGCGAGCCGGTGCTGATCGTCGGTGAACCAGGCTCCGGGCGCACGGTGCTCGCGCGCTACCTGCATGACCTCGCCGGCCGCGCCTCACGGCCGTTCGTGACGCTGACCGGTGCGGCGGCGCCGCCCGGGAATGCGGCAACCCTGCTGCTCGGCGGTACGCTCAATGGTGAAGCCCAGCCGGGCGCATTCGAGCAGGCCGCCGGCGGCACGCTGTTCATCCGTGACCTGCAGGACCTGTGTGTCGAGGCCCAGCGTTTGCTGGCCGGCACGCTGGAACAGGGCAGCTTCGTGCGCTTCGGGGAATCCACGCCGATGCCGCTGGAATCAAGGGTGATCGCCTCGATCGCACCGGATCCGGCCGGACAGGTGCTGCCGGAACTGCTCTCGCAGCTCGCGGTGCTCGAATTGCACGTGCCGCCGCTCCGCGACCGGCATGAGGATGTACCGGAGCTGCTGCGCTACGTGGTCGACCGTTTCGTCGACGACGAGGGGCTGCCGCTGCGCCGCTTTGGCCTCGCCGCACAGAACCGGCTGCGCCACTACCCGTGGCCGGGCAATGTCCGCGAGCTCACCAACCTCGTGCGGCGCCTGCTGGTGGCAGGTGGCCCGGAGGAGATCGAACTCGCCGAACTGGAACCGCAGCTGACGCCGGCCACGAGTGCTCCGGAACCGCTGGTGAAGCAGGATTTGCTCAGCCTGCCGCTGCGCGAGGCACGCGAGAAGTTCGAGCGGGCCTACCT
>CAZMVP010000010.1:10674-16782 GCA_964569355.1 uncultured Chromatiaceae bacterium
GCCCCGAGCCGCGGCGCCGGCTGCAGCGCTGTCGGCCAGGCAGACAGAGACAGCCTATTCATCGATCGGTATCAACAGGTAATCGATGTGCCGGTCGCGCAGGCGATCACGGATGAGATTGAGCTCGGCCAGGTCGCGGATCGGGCCGATGCGCACGCGATTGAACTCGGTGCCGTTGCTCTCCACCTTCTGGATCACTGCCACGATGCCGAGCAGCGCGAGTCGCGCCTTCACCTTGTCGGCTTCCGCAAAATCCGGATAGGCCCCGGCCTGGATGACATAGGTGCCAGGCTCCGACACCGGTGGCCGGACGGCTGGCAGGACGGGGCGCTGCGCGGCCACGTCCACCTTCGCCTCCGGCAGCATGTCGTAGAACTCGAAGCGCTCCTGTTCGGGCGCCGTCCCGGCCGCCGCGCCGGGCCCCGCCTTCTCCGGCTTGGCATTGCCGGCCCTGGTCTTGTCCGATGCGCCGGGTTTGTGGCCGGCTTTTCCGTCTGCCTGGCCGTTCGTTTGGCCATTCACCTGGCTGTCTTCCTGTACGGCGTGCCGGCCGTTGCCAGGTCCGGTCATGAGCACCGACCGGAAGAACCAGCCGAGCCCGATCACGGCTGCGAGCAGCAGGCTGCCCATGGCCACGCCGCGCGGCAAGCCGGTGCCGCCATGACGGCGCCGGCTGCGTCGCTTGCGGCGAGCACCTTGCGCCACTACATGTACTCCAGCGGCCGGATCCCCAGCAACCTCAAGCCGCAGGCCAGCACCGTGCGCACGGCGGAGACCAGCGCGAGGCGCGCGCGGCTGCGCGCCGGATCGGACTCGTCCAGCACGACATGGCGGTTGTAGAAACCGTTGAACACGCTGCAGAGCTCGTAGAGGTAGTGCGCGAGCTCGAAGGGTTCGCGCTGGACCGCCGCCCGCGTGAGTGCCGGGCCGAAGCCCCGCAGTTCCTGGACCACGGCCCATTCCTCGTCGGCCACGAGCAGGCCTGAATCCCCGGCCTCCGGCGTCTTGAGCCATTCGGCCTCGGCGGATTTGCGGAAGATGCCGCTCATGCGCGCATGGCTGTATTGCAGGTAGGGGCCGGTGTTGCCCTCGAACTGCAGCACGGCGTCCCAGTCGAAGGTCACGTCGGTCATCCGTCGCGACGACACATCGAAGTACAGCAGGGCTGCCTGGCCGACTGCTTCGCTGATCGCGACCTGTTCCTCGCCGGACAGGTCCGGTGCAGCGCGATTGCCCGTGGCCGCGCGCTCCTCGCGGTACCGTGCGGCGCGATCGCGTGCCTCGTCCAGCACGGCCTCGAGCCACACGGCCTCCCCCTTGCGGGTGGACATCCCACGCACATAGCCGAAGCTCACGTTCTCGCACAGTGCCGGCCAGTTCTCGGGCCAACCCTCGGCCACGGCGAGCTTGCCGAGCGCGGCAAAGACCTGGGCGAAGTGGTCTTCCTGGCGGGAGACCACGTACAGGTTGGCCGCGAAGCCATACCGCTCGTGGCGGTCGATAGCCTCGGCGCAGTCGCGGGCCGCGTAGGTGGAGGCGCCATCGGACTTCTGCAGCATGCAGGGCGCGATCTCGCGACCGAGGACGTCGGCCACGTCGACGACGATGGCCCCCTGCGATTCATGCGCCACGCCGGCCTTCAGGAAGCGGGCGATGACCGGCTGCACCTTGCTGTTCACGGCCGATTCGCCGTCGTAGGAGTCGAATTCGATGCCCAACCGGTCGTAGGTCCGGTGGAAGCCTTCGAGCGACAGGGCGCGGAAGCGTTCCCAGAGCCGGACGATCTCCGCATCGCCCTGTTCGAGCCGCAGGAAGAGCTGCCGGGCGTTCTCGCGCACGGCCGGGTCGGATTCACTGGCGCGGTTGGCGCGGACGTAGAGTTCGACGAGGTAATCGATCGCACGTGCCTCGAGTGCCGCCTCCTCGCCCCACTGCTGCCAGGCCCAGATCACGAGGCCGAACTGCGTGCCCCAGTCGCCGACATAGTTCTTGCGGATGACCCGCCAGCCCTGGAACGTGAAGATCCGCGCGAGGTCGGCACCGAGGTTGGTCGAGCGCAGGTGGCCGAAGTGAAAGGGCTTGGCGATGTTCGGCGCGGAGAAGTCCAGCACCATGGTTTGCCCGCGGCCGAGATCGCGGCTGCCGAAGGTATCCGGGTTGCGGCGGATCTCGTCGAGCACCTGTGTCGCAACGCGCGGGCGGTCGAGGAACAGGTTGAGGTAGGGCCCCTTCGCCTCGACTCTGGCGATGACCTGGTCCGTCGCGATCCGCGCGGCAAGATCCGCGGCGATCTGGTTCGGCGCCATGCGCCGCTCCTTCGCCAGCGGAAAGCACGGGAAGGAGGCGTCGCCCAGCGATGGATCCGGCGGCACGGCAAGGCCTGCTTCCACCTCGGCGCATCGTCCTGCCGGCCAGTCGAGTGCGCGGCACACGACCTGCGCGATGTGGGAGCTGATCTGCATCGGAAATGCCGGAATCCTTGTCGGAAGTGCCGAATCCCCTGGGGATCCGGGTGGTGGCGGGAACGCGCGGAATTCTAGAACAAATCAACGCGCGGCATGCCCCGGTCCGCGGGTCAGAACAGTTCCGCGGGATCCACGTCCAGGCTCCAGCGCACGTGGCGCTGCGCCGGCAGTGCGCTGATCGCAGCACGCAACCCGGGCAGGCAGCGTTGCAGTTCGCGCCGGGCATCGGCCTTGAGCAGCAACTGCCCGTGGTGCTTGCCGGAGCGTCGTTCCATCGGTGCCGGCGCGGGGCCAAGCACGCCCAGCGGCGGACGGGACGCACCCGGGCTTGCCGCCCGCGCGATGCCGGCCACCGCCTCGAGGAAAGTGAACACGGCCTCGCGTTTCGGTGCTTCCGCGCGCAACAGCGCGAGCGCGGACCACGGCGGCCAGCCCGACCGGCGGCGTTCCTCGAGGGCCAGTTCCGCGAAGGCGCCATAGCCGTCCCTGGTGAGCACGCCGAGCAACGGGTGGTCCGGGAACAGCGTCTGCAGCCACACCTCGCCTGGCCGATCCGCCCGGCCGGCACGGCCGGCCACCTGGATGAAGGTCTGGGCGAGCCGCTCGGCGCTGCGGAAATCCGTGCCGAACAACCCCTGGTCCGCATCCAGGATGCCGACCAGCGTGACGCCGGGGAAGTCGTGGCCCTTGGTGAGCATCTGCGTGCCGAGCAGCAGCCGGGCTTCCGCGGATCGGACCCGCGCCAGGCGGCGCTCGATCTCGCCGCGACGCCGGGTGGTGTCGCGGTCGATGCGCTCGAGCGGATAACCGGGAAACGCCGCGGACAGCGCTTCTTCCACCCGCTCGGTGCCCTGGCCCACGGCACGCAGTTCGCCACCGCAAGCCCCGCAGCTCTCCGGCCGCGGTCGGTCGCTGCCACAATGGTGGCAGGTGATCCGGCCCCGGCGCTGGTGCAGGACCATCCGCGCGTCGCAACGATCGCAATTCACCACGAGGCCGCAACCGATGCACACCAGGGTTGGCGCATACCCGCGGCGGTTGAGGAAGACCAGCACCTGGCCGTCGCCCTCGAGGTGCGTGCGCATCGCCTCGAGCAGGGGCTGGCTGATGCCCGCGGTCGCGGACTGCGCGCGCATGTCCACCACCTTCACGACGGGTGGAACCGCGTTGCCGGCCCGGTTGGGCAGCGCGAGGTGGCGGTAACGGCCGGCTCGCGCGTTCTCGAGCGACTCCAGCGCGGGCGTGGCCGAGCCCAGCACCACCGGGATGTCGAGTTCACGGGCACGCCACACGGCAAGGTCCCGGGCCGAATAGCGGAAGCCGTCCTGCTGCTTGTAGCTGGCGTCGTGCTCCTCGTCGACCACCACGATGCCCGGGTGTTTCAGCGGTGTGAACACCGCCGAGCGCGTGCCGATCACGATGTCCGCGGAGCCATCGCGCGCGGCGGAAAAGGTCCGCAGCCGTTCGCCATCCGCAAGCCCCGAATGGACGACCGCGATGCGTCCGGCCGCGGACTGCGCCGGGAACCGTTGGCCGAAGCGTGCGAGGAGCTGGGGCGTGAGGCCGATCTCCGGCACCAGCACGAGGCTCTGGCGTCCGTCGGCCAGTTGTTGACCGATGCATTGCAGGTAGACCTCGGTCTTGCCACTGCCGGTCACGCCGTCGAGCAGGAAGCACTCGAAGCCGCGGGTCGCGGTGATCGCGGCAACCGCTGCGGCCTGCCCGGCATTGAGCGCGGGTGGCTGTGTCGGTACGAGTGCAGGTTCCGGCACCGGTGGATAAACCGGCGATGCGCTCGTGCCCTGCACCGTGGCTCTCCTGGCCCTTCCGGTTTTCCTGGCGGCCAGCGCCTTGCCCTCGCGCAGCGCCTTGGGCAGCGCCGCGGCGACCACTTCGCCGGGCGGGTGCTGGTAGTAGGCCGAAGCCCAGGCAAGCAGGCGCAGGAGGTCGTCGGGCAGGATGGCATCGTCATCGATGACGGCGAGCGCGTGGCGCAGCTTCTCCCCGGGCAGTGCGCTCGTTGCCTTCACGTTGACCACGAGCCCGATCCGCGTCGTCCGGCCGAAGGGCACGCGCACCCGCATGCCGGGTCGCAGCCGTACGGCCCCCGGGGCCGCCGTGTCGTCCGGCCCGACGATCGGGGACAGGTAATCGAACAGCCCCATCAAGGGGGCCGCGATCGCGACCTCGAGTACGTTGGCGGGGGGCACGGAGTTATCCACAAATCCTGTGGATAAGTCTGTGGATCGCAGGGCTGGAATCGAGGTTCTGGCGCAGTCCAGCAACGATTATGACAATCTGCTCAATTTTTGTTCTTTCCTGATTAATCATGTATATCAATTAGTTGCATGTGCTATCTAAGGAGCTTGACCCACTGTAACGGCTAATCGGCTTCCCGCATGGGGAAATGTGTATAAGTACAGCCGCAGCGCCATGCGCCGATGCCGATTCCCTGTCGGATGTCAACCCTCCTGCCGCGCCCGCGTTTGAAAGCCAGAGGCGCCAGGGAACGACTCCAGTATGCTCAAACCGGATGCTGCCGCGGCGCTGCTGCCCGCAGCCTGCAACAACCGCTGGTTCAGCCCCGGGTTCGACCCCGGGGAGGCAATCTCCCGGGCCGAAATCGGGGGCGAGTCGCGAAAGGAAGCAACGCTGGGCGACAGTCGGGCCATGGAGCGGTTTCTCGCCGAGGTCGAGCGCCGCGCGCTGCGGATCGCCACCCTGTCGGTGGGCAACCGTGATGATGCTTGCGACATTCTGCAGGATGCAATGCTCAGGCTGGTGCGGAACTACGGCAACCGGTCAGCGGAAGAGTGGCGGCCGCTGTTCTACCGGATCCTGGCCAACCGCATCACCGACCACCAGCGGCGGCAATCGGTGCGTCGCCGGTTGTTTGCGTGGCTTGCGCCGGATGATGAAGATGAGGATCCATTGGCGGCCATCCCGGATGCGCGGCCCATCGCGCCGGAACAACTGGTTGGCCAGTCGGATGCCATGGCGGCGCTGGGCGCGGCCCTCGAGAAGCTTGCAGCGCGCCAGCGACAGGCCTTCCTGTTGCGCAATCTCGAAGGCCTGGACGTGGCGGAGACCGCCATCGCCATGGGATGCAGCGAAGGCAGCGTGAAGACCCATTACTCGCGGGCCGTGCACAGCCTGCGGGAACAACTTGGAGACCATTGGCCATGAGTGCGCAAAGCGGGGGCAACAACCAGCAAAACCGTCCGGGCCCGGATGATGCCGGGCACGATGCCGCCAGTGCCGGCAGGCAGCGGTTCGAACAAGCGACTGCCGGGATCCTGCGGGCGAGCGCCGTGGACGTGGATGCAACCACGCAGGCCAGGCTGCAGCAGGCGCGCCGGGCGGCACTGGCGGCCTTCCCGCGCAGTCGTTCGCTGATCGGCACCTGGATGTCTGCCATCGGGGCACCCGCCTTCGGGGCGCCGGCCTTCGGGCTGGCCGCGGTGGCCGTACTCGCTGTGGCGTTGTGGCTGGGCGCCGGTCCGGGCGACATGGACGTGGCGCCGGATGCGCCTGCGCTGGCGGTCGCCACGCCGGAAGTCAGCCCCGGCGATGCGGACTTCCTGATGACCGATACCAGCATGGAAATGATCCAGGACCTCGAGTTCTTCGCGTGGCTTGATGC
>CAZMVP010000010.1:16882-18686 GCA_964569355.1 uncultured Chromatiaceae bacterium
TTCCGGCAAATGTCGCCGGAGGAACGGCAGAAGATGCAGCAGCGCTGGCAATCGCTGACGCCCGAGCAGCGCCAGGAACTGCTGGACCGGCGCCGTGACGGCCGGCCGCGTGAACCTAAAGGGCCTTGACCGCCTGGATCAACGCGGCGGCCATCGCCTGGCCATCGCCATAGAGCATGTGGGTGTTGTCGAGGAAGAACAGGCCGTTCTCGATGCCCGAGAAGCCGGCGCCCTTGCCGCGCTTGATCACGATGACGTTCTTCGCCTTGTCGGCGTTCAGGATCGGCATGCCGTAGATCGGGCTCGATTTGTCGGTGCGGGCTGCGGGGTTCACCACGTCGTTGGCGCCGATGATCAGCGCCACGTCCGTGCTGTCGAATTCCTCGTTGATCTCCGACTCGTCGTAGATCATGTCGTAGGGCACGCCGGCCTCGGCGAGCAGCACGTTCATGTGGCCCGGCATGCGGCCGGCAACCGGGTGGATCGCGAACTTCACGGTGACGCCGCGATCCGTCAGCAGCTTGGCCAGTTCCCAGACCTTGTGCTGGGCCTGGGCCACGGCCATGCCGTAGCCCGGCACGATGATCACCTTCTGGGCAAAGGCCATCATCACGCCCACGTCCTCGGCATCGATGGCCTTCATCGTGCCGGTGACGCCTTCGGCACTGCCGCCGGTATCGCCGAAGCCCGAGAACAGCACGTTGCCGAGTGACCGGTTCATGGCGCGCGCCATCAACTGCGTCAACAGCGTGCCGGCCGAGCCCACCACCATGCCGGCGATGATCATCGCGGCGTTGTTCAGCACGAAGCCTTCGAAGGCGACCGCGAGGCCTGTCAGCGCGTTGTAGAGCGAGATGACCACGGGCATGTCCGCGCCGCCGATCGGCAGCGTCATCGTCACGCCGAGGAGCAGCGCGATGGCGAAGAACAGCGTGACGCGACCGGGATCGGGACCATCCGCCGCGATGACCAGCGCCACGCCGAGCAGCGCCGAGGCCAGCAGGATGGCGAGGTTCACCACGTTCTGGCCGCGGAACCGGAACGAGCGCTTGATCAGGTCCTGCAGCTTGCCGAACGCGATCAGGCTGCCGGAGAAGGACACGGCGCCGATCAGGCCGCCGAGCACCGCCAGCGCGAGCACCACGCGGGAATGTTCCTCGCCCTTGAACAGCTCGACGGCGGCGATCGCGGCGGCGGCACCGCCGCCCATGCCGTTGTAGAGCGCGATCATCTGCGGCATGTTCGTCATTGCCACGCGCTTGCCCGTCACCCAGGCAAGGCCACCGCCGAGCGCGATGGCGGCGAGCATCAGCGCGAAGTTGCCCATGTCCGGCGTGAAGAAGGTGGCGAAGGTGGCCACCAGCATGCCGGCACCGGCCCAGACGATGCCGCCGCGCGCAGTGACCGGCGAACTCATGCGCTTCAGGCCCGAGATGAACAGGTAGGCCGCCACGAGGTAGCTCGCGGAAATCAGCGTCGATGCAATCTCGCCCATCAGTGCGCTTTCCCGCCGCCGGCCGGCTTGCTGGACTTGAACATTTCCAGCATCCGCTCGGTCACGACGTAGCCGCCGACCGCATTGCCCGCGGCCAGTGCCACCCCGAAGAAGCCGATGACGTGCTCGAGCGTGCTCTCCGCCTGGCCCAGGGCCACCATGGCGCCCACCAGCACGATGCCGTGGACGAAGTTGGATCCGGACATCAGCGGCGTGTGCAGGATGGTCGGAACCCGGGAGATCACCTCATACCCGGTGAACCCCGCCAGCATGAAGATGTACAACGCGATGAAGCCGTCGATCATGGTC
>CAZMVP010000010.1:18786-21545 GCA_964569355.1 uncultured Chromatiaceae bacterium
CGTGCCGTCGTGGGTCAGCACGGCGCCGGCGAAGACCTCGTCCTGCCAGTCGATGGCAAGTTCGCCGTCGGCCTTGATGGCGGGCTGGAGGAAGTTGTAGAGGTTCCGGGCATACATCTCGCTGGCATCGCGCGCCACCGTGGCGGCGAGGTTCACCGCGCCGATGATCGTGACGCCCTGGTGTTCCACCGTTTCCCCGGCCCGGGTCAGCTCGCAGTTGCCGCCGCTCTCGGCACCAAGGTCGACGATCACCGCGCCGGGTTTCATCCGCTCCACCGTGGCGCGATCGATCAGCCGCGGCGCCGGCCGGCCCGGCACGGCAGCCGTGGTGACCACGAGGTCGGCCAGCGCGACGCGGTCGTTGACCACGGCCTGCTGCTTCGCCCGCTCCTCGGCCGTCAGCTCGCGCGCATAGCCGCCGACCCCATCGGCGGTAACGCCGGTATCGACGAACTTGGCACCGAGCGATTCCACCTGCTCCCGGGTGGCCGCACGCACATCGAAGGCCTCGACGACGGCCCCAAGCCTCCGGGCGGTCGCGATGGCCTGCAGGCCGGCAACGCCGGCCCCCATGATGAGTGCCTTCGACGGCCGGATCGTGCCGGCGGCCGTGGTCAGCATCGGCAGGAACTTGTCGAGCGCGGCCGCACCGAGCAGCACCGCCTTGTAGCCGGCGACGGCAGCCTGGGACGACAGTGCGTCCATCGACTGGGCCCGGGAAATCCGCGGCACGAGTTCCATCGCGAAACTGGTGATCTTCCGCTCGCAGAACAGCCGGATCAGGTCCTGCTGCCGATAGGGTTGCAGGTAGCCGATCACGATGCTGCCTGGGCGCAGGGCGCCGGCGTCTGCCAGGGACGGCGGCTGGACATGCAGCAACACGTCGGCGGCCGCCAGCACGTCGGCGGCCTGCGGCAGGAACTCGACCTCCCCGAAATCCGCGTCGGCGAAGCGGGCACGGTTCGCCGCGCCGGATTCCACGACCAGGCGGGCGCCGGCCTTGCGCAGCTTCCTTGCCACTTCCGGCACCACGGCCACGCGGGTTTCGCCCGGCACGGTTTCCCTGATCACGCCAACGGTCACTGGCATGAAAGACATCACTCCTGTCGACTGGGGGCTGCCGACCGGCAGCCCGGATAGCGCCGGGCATGATGACACAGGAGCGTGAACGGGGAAATTTGATTTTTGCCCGGGAAGCCGCAATATACGGGCGCGGCAGGGCCGACCAGATGTTGTATCTCCACGACGAAGTCAGCGACCAGTCTCAGCAAGTCCTGCGGACGGACGTGGCCGGCATGCCCCTCGAGTGGATCGACTACCGGGATGCGGTGCGGTTGTACTACCTGGGGCAGGTGGCCTACAGCTGCGGGTCGCCACTCTTCCGCGTCTGCGGCGGCTTCAATGCCCGCACCCATAGCCAGAGCAGCATCGAGATCAATTCGATCGTCGCCACCGTTGGCCGTTCGCCGGACGTGGCCGAACTCATGGACTGTTACGTTCCGCCGCTCAACAACAAGACACTGTTCCGTCGCGATTCGAACATCTGCCTGTATTGCGCGCACCAGTTCCCGACGCGTGAACTGACCCGCGACCACGTGCGGCCGTTGTCCCAGGGCGGCGGCGACACCTGGACCAACGTGGTGACGGCCTGTCGCCGCTGCAACAACCACAAGGGCGGCCACACGCCGGAACAGGCGCACATGCAACTTGTCGCGGTGCCATTCACGCCGACCTATGCCGAATACATTTTCCTGAAGGGCCGGCGCGTGCTGGCCGACCAGATGGAATTCCTGCTGGCGCACATCCCGCGCACCAGTCCGCTGCACCACCGGTTGTCGTCCTCGCTCAAGGGCGCGGAGTTCGCGACGCCACACGCTGCCTGATCCGGCCGCGGTCACGACCACGGCATGCCGCGGCTGCGACGCTGGTCACACAGCAGGGGCGTGCACCGGTCGGGCGGACTGTCATATGCTTGGTGGCCATGGCCGAGAGATCCGACGACGCGCAGCTCATGGCCCGGTTTGCCGGCGGGGATGCAGCCGCGTTCGAGGCACTGTATGCACGGTATCGCGGCCCGCTCTACCGGTATTTCCTGCGCCAGTGCAACCATGCCGATGCCGCCGACGAACTCTACGAAGAGGTCTGGACGCGCGTGATCGGGGCACGGGCGCGTCACGACCAGAAGACGCGGTTCAATACCTGGCTCTACCAGATCGCCCACAACCGGCTGACCGAACATTTCCGGAAGTCCGGCCGCGACCTCACGCGTGACTCCGCGCCCGTCGACGGTGTTCCGGACACCGCGCAGCCGGCGGGCGGCGAGGCGGTGGATCCGGCCTTCGCATCGGCACGCTGGTCGCTGGTCGATTGGGAAGCGCCGGCGGGCGGCAGCCAGGACGATGGATCGGACTCGCCGGCGGCGATGTCGGCCGACCAGCGCGCCGAGCGGCTGCGCATGGCGCTCGATGCCTTGCCCATCGAACAGCGGGAAGCCTTCGTGCTGCACGAGGAGGCCCGGCTCGGCCTGGATGAGATCGCCACGGTCACCGGCAGCAACGTGGCGACGATTCGCGGCCGGCTGCGCCATGCCGTGGCGAAACTGCAGGCGGCGACCTCGGGCAGCGCGGGAGGCCGCTCGTGAGCAGCGACGCGCAGGCCCGGAACGAGGAAGCGCTGGACAACCTGCTCGCCCGGACTTCGCCGCTCACGCGCGAGTATGCCCAGATGGTCCGGGCGGAGCCCATTCCGGAGCTCGATGC
>CAZMVP010000010.1:21645-25981 GCA_964569355.1 uncultured Chromatiaceae bacterium
CGGCGACGATGATGAGGACGATGATCCCCGGCGATCCGCCAAGCCCCGCTGGTTGATCCCGGCCTTCCTGGCCGCGGCGGTGCTGCTCGCGGTCGGCATCGGCTTCCGCTTCTTCATGGGCGGCGGGAGCGTCGAGGGCAACGGCGCGAAGGCCGGCGCCGACAACTCCGCGGCGGCCTTCATCCGGCGCGCGAAGGAGCGGCGGGAGGCGGCCCGGGCGGCTGCCTCGAGCGATAAGGGCCAGGCTGATCAGGGCGCCGGCCAAAGCGCCGACCAGGACGCCGCGGTCGTCGAACTGGATGCCGACAAGGCCGCCGAGCGGCCGGTCCTGCCGCCACCGCCGATCTTTGCCCCGGAAGCGCCGCAGGTGGAGGACCTCGACGCCGCCATCGCGCTGATCCGCAAGGATCTCGTGGTGGCCAACCAGATGTCGGCGATCCGGGCCGAGAAGGCCGCGGCGGCCTCCACCGCCGGCACCGACGCGACCCCCGCACCGCCCGACGCGGCAGCCACTCCGGCCGGGGGCGTGGTCATCCAGCCGCGTGAGCGGCGGTTGGCGAAGATCCTGGAACTCTACGACGGCGGTCACCACGACCTGGCCTTGGATTCGCTGGAGATCTTCCTGCGGGACTTCGCCGACGATCCTGTCAGCAAGGCCATCCTGACCCCGAAGAAATGATCCGCCGGTCGTGACCGCGATGTCATGGCCCGACGGTGCCAAAAGAACGGAGGCGACATGAGCAACATCGAATCGGTCCTGCAGGAACGGCGCAGCTTCCCGCCATCGGCGGGTTTCGCCGCCAATGCCCGCCTGAAACCGGACGACGTTGCGGCGCTCCGTGCCGAGGCGGACCGCGACCCGATCGCGTACTGGAGCCGGCTCGCACGTGATGAGCTGCGCTGGCACCAGCCGTTCACGGAGGTGCTCGATGACAGCACCGCGCCGAACTACCGCTGGTTTGCCAACGGCGAACTCAACGCCTCGTTCAATTGCCTCGACGTCCATGTCGGGCCCCGTGGCGACAAGCCCGCCATCGTCTTCGAGGGCGAGCCCGGCGATGGCCGCGTGCTGACCTACCGCCAGCTGACCGACGAGGTCTGCCGGTTTGCCAACGCACTGAAGCAGCTTGGCGTGTGGCGGGGCGATCGCGTTGTCATCTACATGCCGATGGTGCCGGAAGCGGTCATTGCGATGCTGGCCTGTGCGCGGATCGGCGCGATCCACTCCGTGGTGTTCGGCGGGTTCTCGGCAAGCTCGCTCCGCGACCGGATCGTCGATGCGGGTGCCAAGGTGGTGATCACCGCCGATGGCGGCTTCCGGGGCGGCAAGGTCGTGCCGCTCAAGATCGCGGTGGACGAAGCGCTGCGCCACGCAGGCGACACGGTGGAGAAGGTCGTGGTGCTCAGGCGCACCGGCCAGCGCGTATCCATGAGGAAGGGGCGGGATCTCTGGTGGTCCGACGTGGTGCGCGGCCACGAGACCCGTTGCGAGCCCTCGTGGGTCAATGCCGAGCATCCGCTGTTCCTGCTCTACACCTCGGGTTCCACCGGGCGGCCGAAGGGCATCCAGCACGCCACGGCTGGCTACCTGCTGATGTCGAAGATCAGCACGGAGTGGATCTTCGACCTGCGCGAGGACGACATCTTCTGGTGCACCGCCGATGTCGGCTGGGTAACCGGGCACACCTATGTCTGCTACGGGCCGCTGGCCGCCGGTGCAACCATCGTGATGTACGAGGGCGGCCCGATGTATCCGGATCCAGGCCGGTTCTGGAGCATCTGCGAACGCCTCGGCGTCACGATCCTGTACACGGCGCCGACCGCGATCCGCGCGCTGATGAAGCAGGGCGACGGGTACCCGAAGCAGTACAACCTGAAGAAGCTGCGCCTGCTCGGGTCGGTGGGCGAGCCGATCAACCCGGAAGCCTGGATCTGGTACCACACCGTGATCGGCCGGCAACGCTGCCCGATCGTCGATACCTGGTGGCAGACCGAGACCGGCGCGACGATGGCAAGCCCGCTGCCCGGCGTGACGGCCACGAAGCCGGGTTCCTGCACCTTGCCGATTCCCGGCATCGACATGGCCATCGTCGACGAAGACGGCAACACCGTGCGCGACCCGGAGCAGGGTGGCTGGCTCGTGGTGCGCAAGCCCTGGCCGTCGATGCTGCGGACCATCTGGGGCGACAACGAACGCTACCTGAAAACCTACTGGGAAAAATTCGACAACCGCTACTACGTGGCCGGCGACACGGCCCGGCAGGACGCCGATGGCTGCTTCTGGGTCATGGGCCGTGCCGACGACGTGCTCAAGGTCTCCGGACATCGGCTGGGAACGGCCGAGATCGAGAGCGCCTTCGTGGCCAATCCGCGCGTGGCGGAAGCGGCTGTGGTTGGCCGCCATCACGACATCAAGGGCGAATCGATCTTTGCCTATGTCGTGCTGAAGGGCGCGAGGCCGGTCGGCAAGGCCGCCGAGAAGATTGCGGCCGAACTGCGCGATTTCGTCAGCCACGAGCTTGGCGCGATCGCCCGCCCCGACGACATCCGTTTCGCCGACAACCTGCCGAAGACCCGTTCCGGCAAGATCATGCGACGCCTGCTCCGGGCCATCGCGCGCGGCGAGCCGATCACGCAGGACATCTCGACACTCGAGAACCCGGCCATCGTCGAGCAGTTGCGCGGCGAGGGCTGAAGCCGGCCGTGATCCTTTACGGCATCAACCTGTCCACCTTCACGCGCAAGGTGCGGCTGGCGCTGCTGGAAAAGGGCATCGCGTACCGGCTCGACGTGACGCCGATGGGCTCGGAAAGGATCCGGGCCATGCACCCCCTGGGCCAGATCCCGGTGTTGCAGGACGAAAGGCTCGTGCTCCCGGATTCGTCGGTGATCATTGCCTACCTCGAGCGGATCCATCCGGACAGGCCGCTCTACCCGGCGGCGCCGGCAGCCCTGGCCGAGACGCTGTGGCTCGAGGAGTACGCCGACACGCAGTTGCGCAAGGTCACGCTGCCGTTCTTCGCCGAGAACGTGGTCAAGCCGCTCTTCCAGGGCAAGCCTGGCGACCCGGCCGCGCTCGCCGATGCCGCCGCGCCGCGCGACCAGGCCTTCGATTGGCTGGAAAGCCGGCTTCCGGATGCCTGCCGCTTCGCGGTGGGTGATGCGCTGACCGTGGCGGACGTGGCCATCGGTGCGCAGCTCGTCACCTATCGCCAGGGCGGTGGGCCGCTGGATGAAGTCCGCTGGCCGCGCCGCGCGACCGGGTAGAATCACCGGCCTGCCGGAATTTCCAGCCGGCGTTGCCAAACCGATCCTTGAGGAGATGCGACCGTGAGCGTTGCCCACAAATGGCTTGAAGAAGACCCGTGGCCCACCCGGGAGATGCCGAACCAGCTGCTCGAAAGCCGGATCGAACGCATCCTGGCGCTGACCAACATCGGCTACCTCGGCACGGTCAGGAAGGATGGCTCCCCGATCGTCAGTCCGGTCGAGTTCTACGCGGACCACTTTTCGCTGTACATCTTCCCGCAGCCGAACAGCCCCAAGGTGAAGGCGCTGCGCCGTGATCCGCGCGTCTGTTTCGCGGTGGCCAATCCGATGGCCGGCTGGGCCTGCGTGATGGGTGCGCAGATTTTCGGCAAGGGCACGCTGCTGGACGTCGACACGCCCGAATGGCAGCACGGCATGAAGGTCTTCAAGTGGGTGAGCGGACGTTTCGAGCTCGGCAAGCCCTGCGATGCTCCGCCGCGCGGCCAGCTGCTGCGCATCGATCCCGACCGGATCGTCTACACGGAACACATGATGCGCAAGGAAGGCTATGCGCCACGCCAGATCTGGACGCCTGGCGGCGGGTCGCCGAAGGTCGTTCCCGGCCATGGCGTCGCCTGACGATCGCCGCCTCGACGGCAATGGCCTGCGCGACAAGCTCGCGCAGGCCGCGTCCGCGGCCGGCCGTGAAGTGGTGGAAAAGGCCCTGTGGCTGTATTTCGCCGCACGTAACCCGGCAACACCGCAGTGGGCGAAGTCTACGGTGTATGGTGCGCTCGCCTATTTCATCATGCCGCTCGATGCCATCCCGGACCTGATTCCCGCGGCCGGCTATACCGATGACCTCGGCGTGCTGGCCATCGCGGTGGCCACGATCGCGCGTTACATCGACGACGACGTGAAGCGGAAGACGAGCTCCATGCTCTTGCGCTGGTTTTCGGCGACGAAAGGCCGGACGGCCGCGACCTAGCCGGGGTCGACGAGAAATGCCCAGAAGGGCACGCCGAGGCTGCTCCAGCTGGCCGAGGCATCGCTCAGCGTCTGGATCAGCAGGTCGAAGTCCTCTTCG
>CAZMVP010000011.1:0-1097 GCA_964569355.1 uncultured Chromatiaceae bacterium
ACGGCGCTCAGCACCGAGATGGCCGGCGTGATCGTGCCATCGCCATACAGGAGGGCGGCGCCGAACAGGCCGAGTGGCACGAGCAGCACGCGGACCGGCCAGCTGCGCCTGGCCAATGGTCGCAGCAGGGCCACGAGCGCGATGATGCCGCCCTCGCCGTTGTTGTCCTGCTGCATGACGAAGACGAGGTACTTGATCGAGATGATCAGGACCACGGCCCAGAACACCAGCGACAGGATGCCGAGGATGTTCTCCGGCGTGACCGGGATCGGATTGGCCCCGAAAAAGCACTGGCGGATCGCGTAGAGTGGGCTGGTGCCGATGTCGCCGAACACGACACCGAGCGCACCAAGGCCACCGGCTGCCCAGCGCGGCAGTCGCGTGGAGGTTCCGCCGGGCCCGAATGGCACGTTCCTGTTCACGCTTTTTCTGTCGGGAGCGGTGACGGTTGCTGTCGCCGAGGACGTCCGGATCCGGGCGGGGCGGCAATTATGCGGAGTTGTGCCCCGGATGTCTGCAACGGGAGTCCCATGCGGCCCACCATCCTGCTGATCGGCGGCGGGCATGCCAACCTGTGGGTCGCCTCGCGGGCGGCGCCGCTCCTGGCTCGCGGCGCCCGCGTGGTGCTGGTTGATCCGGGCCTGTTCTGGTACTCGGGCATGGCCACCGGGATGCTGGGCGGCCGGTACGCGCCGGCCGATGGCCAGCTCGACTTGCGCGCGCTGGCAGAGGTGGCGGGCGGCGGATATGTCCAGGCAACGGTGCGCAAGATCGATCCGGGCGCACGCCGCGTGCACCTGGCCGATGGCCATGAGCTGACCTACGACTGGTTGTCATTGAATGTCGGCAGTGGTGTCGCCATCGATGCCATCAGCGGCGCGCGTGATGATCCCACCGTTTTTCCGGTGAAGCCCATCAGCCAGCTCTGGCGGTTGCGCCAGCAGCTCGAAGCGCGGTTCGCCGCCGGCAAACCGCCGCGTGTGGTGGTCGTGGGTGGCGGTCCCACCGGTGTCGAGTGCGCAGCCAGCATCGCGGGGCTGGCCGCGCGTCGTGGTTCATCCATTGACGTGGCGGTGGTCACCCGTGCCGCCGGGCTG
>CAZMVP010000011.1:1197-8109 GCA_964569355.1 uncultured Chromatiaceae bacterium
TCATCAACCACCACCTGCAGTCCATCGGCGACGAGCGGATCCTTGCCGGCGGCGACGTGGCGACACTCGAGGGCATCGACCTGCCGAAGCTCGGCGTCTTCGGCGTGCGGCAGGCACCGTACATCCATGCCAACCTGCTGGCCTGCCTCGACGGAACACGGCTGGCCACTTATATTCCCCAGAAGCGCCAGCTCGCGATCCTGAACCTCGGTGATGGCACGGCGCTCGCAACCTGGGGACGCCTCTGGTGGGAGGGTCGTTCCGGCATGTGGCTCAAGGACCGCATCGACCGGCATTTCCTTGCGGCGTATCGGGCCACCTTCGCAAACCTTTCGCGTTAAGCTTTCCTCCGGATGAACGCCAGCTCGGCATGAAGACCAGCTTTGCATGAATGAAGCCGCCGCCCTCGACGTGATCGCCGTCCGCGCGCTGGAGACCGCGGATGCCGATCGCCGGCTGTGGGCCGATGCCGATCGGGAGTGGGCCAGCCGCGCCGCCGCCGAAATCGTCGGCGACCGCGCCGATGCGGAAACCTTCCTCGCGCGGCGGGCCGGCCTGGTGCTCGAGCGGCTGACCGAACGGAGGAGTCCGCTGCCCCGCGCGTTCCGCGCCTGGCGCTGGAGGTCGTGGATCGGTGTACTCGTGGTGCTCGGTGCCTTTGCAGCGGGTGCGATATTCGACCAGCTGGCCAACAGCCGCCAGATCAACATCATGGCACCGCCGGTCATCGGCCTCGTGGCGTGGAACCTCGGCGTGTATGTCCTGCTGCTGGCCCGCGCCGCGATGCGCCTGCGCGGGCCGGCGGCTCCCGGTCCGTTCCGGCGACTGGTCGCCTGGCTGGGTTCGGCTGGCACGATCTTCCCGCGAACGGCCGGGACCGCGGGCGATGCCAGGCGCGAAACCGTGGCCGCGTTCGTCCATGACTGGACGCTGCTGTCGGCTCCGCTGCATGCCTTGCGGGTCGTGCGCATCGTCCACCTGGCCGCGGCGGCGCTCGCGCTGGGCGTGATTGCCGGGCTGTACCTGCGCGGGCTCGTCTTCGAATATCGCGCCCTCTGGCAAAGCACGTTCCTCGGCGCGGAGACCGTGCGCTCGCTGCTGGCCGTGGGCTATGCCCCGGGCTTCTGGTTGTTGCAGGTGCCGGTGCCGGATGCCGCGCAAATTGCCGCCCTGCAGGCAGCGCCCGGCGAGAACGCCGCGCCGTGGATCCACTTGATGGCGGCCACGCTGCTGCTGGTCGTCGTGCTGCCCCGGCTCCTGCTGGCGCTGGTGGCTGCGTTCCGCGAGCATCTCAAGGCGGAGAGCCTGCCTTTGGTCATCACGCAGCCGTACTTCCAGCGGGTGCTGCGCGGCTTCCACACCGGGCGGGCGCGCGTCGAAGTCCTGCCTTACGGCATTGCCGTGACCACCGATGGCGATGCGGTACTTGCGGACCTGCTGGCCCGCGTGCTCGGCGGCAACGTGGTGCTGACGACATTGCCAGCCGTGCAGTACGGCGATGAAGCACCTGCCGCGGGTACCTGGCCGGCCGACGACACCGATCCACTCGTCGTGCTGTTCGACCTGACGGCGACGCCGGAGCCGGAAGTCCACGGCCGGTTCCTCGATGTCCTGGCACAGCACGCCTGGTCGCGCCGGTTGATGATCGTGCTCGACGAGAGCCGCTTCAGCAGCCGCATCACCGCCCCCGACCGGCTGGTCGAGCGCCGGCAGCTCTGGGCGGAATTCTGCCGGCAGCGGTCGATGAGCCCGTTGTCCATCAACCTCGAGGCGCCGGATCTTGCAGCCGCGGAGGCGCAGCTCGACGCGATCCTGAGTGCCGCGGAAGTCCGCCCATGACCACGATCGCGGTATCGCTGATCTCCCACACCAATGCCGGCAAGACGACGCTCGCGCGCACGCTGCTCGGTGAGGACGTGGGGGAGGTGGCGGATGCGCCGCACGTGACGACCGAGGCGGCCTCGTTTCCGCTCCTGAAGTCGCCGGAAGGCGACGTGCTGATGCTCTGGGACACGCCCGGCTTCGGCAACAGCAGGCGCCTCGCGGGGCGGCTTGCGCAGCAGGGCAGCCCGATCGGCTGGTTCCTGTCGCAGGTCTGGGACCGTTTCCGGGACCGGAGCTTCTTCCTGACGCAACTCGCGGTGCGCAATGTCCGCGACCATGCCGATGTCGCGGTATATCTCGTCAATGCAGCGGAAACACCGGATGGCGCCGGTTACCTGGCCGCCGAGATGGAACTGCTGCAGTGGATCGACAAGCCGGTCATCGTGCTGTTGAACCAGGTCGGCACGCCGCATGCGGAACCGGCTGCGGCCGATCAGCTCGAGGCATGGCATGAGGCGCTGAAGGCCTATCCGCAGGTGCGCGAGGTCCTGGCGCTCGATGCCTTCGCACGCTGCTGGGTGCAGGAGTACACCTTGTTCCGCCGGCTGCGCCGGCTGCTGTCCGGGGAAAAGAAAGCGGCCATCGAGCGGCTGATGGCCGCGTGGGAAGCAGGGCAGTGGGCACGATTCCATGCCGCGATGGAGGCGCTCGCCATGCCGATCGCCGCGGCCGCCGTCGCGCGGATCATCGTGCCGCCACAGCCCCGCTTCCGGTGGCTCGCCGATGCGCTGGGCCTGCGTGGGCGCAAGCGCGAGGGAGGCCTCGATCCAGCCGCCAGGTCCCGGGCCCGCGAACTCATGCAGCGCCTTGCCGACGACCAGCGCAACAGCATCGGCCAGTTGCTGGCGATCCACGGACTCGAGGGCGAGGCGTCGACGGAACTGGCAGCACTCCTCGAGAGTGACGTCATCACGAGGGCACCGATCGACGAAAGCCAGGCAGGGCTGATCGGCGGCATCCTGTCCGGCGCCACGACCGGGCTCGCCACCGATCTTGCCACCGGCGGCCTGACGCTCGGCGGCGGCCTGCTGGCCGGGACGGTGCTCGGGGCACTCGCCGGCTTCGGCATTGCGCGCGGCGTGAACGTGGTGCGCGGCGAGACCGGCACGAGCGTCCAGTGGGGCACGACCTTCCTGGAGAGCCTGGTCACCACCGCGTTGCTGCGCTACCTCGCCGTGGCGCATTTCGGCCGGGGCCGCGGCACCTGGCAGGAAGAGGAATGCCTGCCGGCTTGGCGGTTGCTGGTGGAGCGGGTCGTCGCGGCGCGGCAGCCGGCGCTGGCCGCGATCTGGGCGCTGCGCGAAGGCGAGGGCGTGGATACGAGCCCGGGGACCGAGCTGGCCTCCGAACTGGCCTCCGAACTGGCCGGCATGGCGCGCACCCTGCTCAATGAGCTCTACCCCGACGTGCTGCCCTCGCTGCGGGAAGCCGCATAGCTGGGCCGGCGGGGATTTTGCTAAGCTCCGCCGCATGACGCCCGTCCGCCGCGCCAACGCGCTTCGCGCCAAATGGATCCTCAGCCTGCTGCTGGTGCATTTCTTCATCGTGCCCTGCGCGTCGGCGATGATCCTGATGCCCGACGAGGCGGACTGCGAACACTGTCATTCGCTGGACACGCAGGATCCGTGCCTCGTGAACTCCAGCGCCGGTTTTGCCGCCGACAGCCTGCTCATCGATGGCGGGCGGCCGGATGCACCGAGGCTCCTGCCAATGCTGTTGCTGCCGGCCTCCGTCCTGCTGGCACCGGCAACCTCGCTGGCCTCCGGGGCCGGGACAGCTGATGCCGCCACCTGGCACAGCGGCGATCCGCCGCCTTACCTGCGGCTCGGCCAGCTTCGACTCTGAATCGATCTCCTCGCGTTCCGCCGCTGCCGGACGTCGCATGGTGCGCGTCCGTTGCCGACACATGGGGAGATCATCATGGCTATCCGCAATGGGCAGGATGCCCATCGAATACTGACCAGGCCTGGCGTGGACACCGGCCGGCGCCGCTTCGTGCTCGGTGCCGCTGCCACCGGCCTCGCGGCCGGCCTCGCGCGCTGGCGTCCGGCCGATGCCGCCACGGACAACCGCGGCCTCACGCACCTGACCGGCACCGAGTTCGACCTGACCATCGGCGAGCGGCCCGTCAACATCACCGGCCGGGAACGGCGGGCGATCGTGATCAATGGCTCGCTGCCGGCGCCGGTGCTGCACTGGCGGGAAGGCGACACCGTGACCCTGCGGGTGAAGAACACGCTCCCGGAGCAGAGTTCGATCCACTGGCACGGCATCCTGCTGCCCAACGAGATGGATGGCGTGCCGGGTTTCAACTTCCCGGGCATCGATCCGGGCGAGACCTTCACCTACCGCTTCCCGGTCCGCCAGACCGGAACCTACTGGTACCACAGCCACTCGGGATTCCAGGAGCAACTGGGGCTCTACGGGCCGCTCGTCATCCATCCGCGTGATCCCGCGCCGGTCGGCTACGACCGCGAGCATGTGGTGATGCTGTCGGACTGGACCGATGAAAACCCGAACCGCATCTTCAGCAAGCTGAAGGAAGAGCCGGACTACTACAACCTCCACCAGCCGACGGTCGGCGACCTCTGGCGCGACATCCGCACGGTCGGCTGGCGCCAGGCCATCGACAAGCGCCTGATGTGGGGCGACATGCGCATGAACCGCACCGACCTTTCCGATATCGGCGGTTCCACCTACACCTATCTCGTCAACGGGCAGACGCCCGCCGAGAACTGGACGGCCGGCTTCAAGCCGGGCGAGCGCGTGCTGCTGCGCTTCGTCAACGCCGGCTCGATGACCTACTTCGACGTGCGCATCCCCGGCCTGCAGATGACCGTGGTCGCGGCCGACGGCCAGCCGGTGAAGCCGGTGACCGTCGACGAGTTCCGGATCGCGTCGGCCGAGAACTTCGACGTGCTGGTCACGCCGGCAGGCAACCAGGCCTACACGATCTTCGCGCAGTCGATGGATCGCACCGGCTTTGCCCGCGGCACGCTGGCGCCGCGCACCGGCATGGTGGCCGCGGTGCCCGCGCTCGACCCGCGCCAGGAGCTGACCATGGCCGACATGGGCCACGGCATGGCAACCGGCGCGGGCGGTGGCATGGCCATGGCGGCCGGCATGGACCACGCCGGCCACGACATGTCGGCCATGCCGGCGCCGGTACAGGTCACCCACGCGCCCTCGGAGCACTCGCCGATGGTCGACATGCTGGCGATGAACCCAGTGAGCAAGCTCGACGACCCCGGCATCGGCCTGCGCGACAACGGTCGGCGCGTGCTGACCTATGCCGATCTTTCGAGCACCTTCCCCGACCCCGATGGCCGCGAGCCCGTGCACACGGTCGAGCTGCACCTGACCGGCAACATGGAGCGCTATGTCTGGTCGTTCAACGGCGTCCGGGCCTCGGACGCCGAGCCGATACGGCTGAAGTACGGCGAGCGCGTGCGCTTCGTGCTGGTCAACGACGGGATGATGACCCATCCGATCCACCTGCATGGCATGTGGAGCGACCTCGAGGACGAACACGGCCGCTTCAAGGTGCGCAAGCACACCATCAGCGTCAAGCCCGGCGAGCGGTTGACCTACCGGGTTACCGCCGATGTCCTGGGGCGGTGGGCCTACCACTGCCATCTGTTCATGCACATGGGTTCAGGCATGTTTCGCGAGGTACGGGTCGATGCGTAATGCAACAAAACAGATGCTGGCGGCACTGGCTGTCATGTCCGGACTCGCCCCCACCGGGGTGATCGCCGCGGAGGGGCATGTCGTCGAGCACGCGATGAACGACGACCCGGTCGTCACCAAGCTCATGGTGGACGAACTCGAATGGCAGGATGCCTCGCCGGACGAGGCGCTGGCCTGGAATGCATCGTTCTGGATCGGCCGGGAGGAGAACCGGGCGCTGCTGCGCACCGAGGGAGAGTCTGTCGATGGCGACGTCGAGGACCTGCGGGCGGAAGTGCTGTGGTGGCGGCCGATCGCACCCTTCTGGAACTTCGTCGGCGGCCTGCGCCAGGATGCCGGCATCGGGCCGGGCCGGACTTATGCGCTTGTCGGCGTCGAGGGCCTGGCGCCGTACTGGTTCCATGTCGAGGCCGACCTGTTCGGCGGCGAGCGGGGCCAGCTTGGCACGCGGCTGGAATCGAGCTACGAGATCCGCCTGACCAACCGGCTGATCCTCTCGCCACGCGTGGAACTCACCGCGTACTCGAAGGATGACGAGGCCACCGGCATCGGCAGCGGCATGAGCCGCCTCGAGGCGGGCATGCGCCTGCGTTACGAGTTCCGCCGCGAGTTCGCACCCTACATCGGCGTGGAATGGAACGGCCTTCTCGACGACACGGCAGACCTGGCCCGTGCGGCCGGCGAGCCCGTCCGTGATACCTTCGTCGTGGCCGGCCTCCGGTTCTGGTATTGAGGAGATCGTTCGATGCGCGCACTCCGGATCGTCGTGTTGACGCTGGTCATTGCCGTCGCGGCCCTGCTTGCCTACGCCTGGTCGGGCACCTATGACGTCGGTGCCGATGCGCCGCACAGCCGTGCGGTCCATCGGCTGCTGGACATGGCCAGGGACCGGTCAGTCGACGCGCGTGCGGCGTCGATCAACGTGCCGCCGCTGGACGATGCCGAACAACTGCGCCACGGCGCCGGCAACTATGCCGCGATGTGCGTGGAGTGCCACCTGCGCCCCGGCCAGGACAGCTCGGAGATGCATCGCGGGCTGTATCCGCGGCCGCCGGCGCTGGCATCGCACGAGCGGCACGAACCGGCAGCGGACTTCTGGGTGATCAAGCACGGCATCAAGGCGAGCGGCATGCCGGCCTGGGGCAAGAGCATGGACGATGCCTCGATCTGGGGGCTGGTCGCGTTCATCCAGAAGCTGCCGACGATGAGCCCGGAGGCCTACCACGAGGCCGTCGAGACCAGCGGGGGGCACCACCACGGTGGTCCCGGGGAAGATGAGGCGGGAGAGGACGAACATGGTCACGACGGCGCTGCTCCCGCCAACGATGTTCCGGCCAA
>CAZMVP010000011.1:8209-25133 GCA_964569355.1 uncultured Chromatiaceae bacterium
GAGAGGACGAACATGGTCACGACGGCGCTGCTCCCGCCAACGATGTTCCGGCCAAAGCCGCCCCGACCGACGCCGCGCCGCCCGCAGTGGAGCATGACGACGGCCACGATCACGAGCACTCGCACGACTCCTGACCGGTGTCGGGCTGTATCAGACCCGAGGCATCAAGCCGGAATGGTACGGCCCGCTGTCGGACCCGGATTCCGGGCCCGCCACGCCGTGATCAGTGGCTCGCGCCCTCGTTGCGGGGCTTCGAGGCCATCGCAGTCTGCAGGTGGCGGATCTTCCAGTCATTGCCGATGCGGCTCAGCACCACCGTGCCCTTGCCCTGCATCGACACCGGGTGCTGCCCGCCGTCGAACTGCTTGCTGACCACGGTGACATCCATCGCCCACGAGAACGTGGCGTAGGCCAGGTTGCCGCTGGCGTAAGGCCGGATGTCGGTGAACCGGTAACTGGGATCCTTGAAGAGCTTCATCTCCGGCGCCATGTGGTCGTGGTAGCTCTGCCAGCCAACGTTGACGTAGGTGCCTTCGAAGAAGCTGAAGTCGTTGCCCGGCGCCAGCAGTGGCTTGACGTCGTCGATCCGGTTGGCGGAAATCGCCGCGGCATACTGGTTCAGCACCGCCACCACCGCGCGGGTGTCCGGCGTCGACGGTGCCGCCGCCACGGGCTGATGGGTTTCATCGCCGTGGGCAAAGGCCGGCGCGGCCGCGCCGAGTGCGATCAAGGCCGTCGTTGCTGCAGCCAGCACAGTCAGTGTCTTAGAGCGTGTCATGCGTGGTCCCCCGATGGTTCGGCGCAATGCTGGCATGGATTGCCGGCGCGGGCCAGTGGTGTTGCAAGACAATGGGGGCGTGGCCGATGCCGCCGTGCGGGTGGCCGCGCCCTGTGCAGTTTCGCGTGTGGCCTGCTATCGTCCAACGCCATGCCCGCCACTGATGCCCTGCTGCCGGAATCGCCGCTTCCCGGCCTGGTTCCCACCCTGAACAACACCGGATGGATGACCGAGACGCTGGATCGGTATTCGCAGGCGTTCGTCGAGCATGCCGCGTGCATCGACGGCCTGAGCCTGGACATCGGCTGCGCCTATGGCGTGGCGACGCTGCCGGCGCTGGCGGGCGGCGCCCGCGTGCTGGCCTGCGATATCGATCCGCGACACCTGGAAATCCTCGCGCGACGGGTGCCGGCAGCCGACCGTGCCCGGTTCCGCAGCCAGCCCGGTGCGATGCCCGACGTCGACTTTCCGGCCGGCAGCTTTGGCGCGATCCTCTGTGCGCGGGCACTGCATTTCCTGCGTGGCCCGGACATCGAGCAGACGGTGCGCAAGATGCACGAGTGGTGCGCGCCGGGCGCGCGGATTTTCCTCATCGCCGACACGCCGTTCATCGGCCCATGGTGGAAGCTCGCGCCGGAGTATGAGCGGCGCAAGCGCGAGGGTTGCCCCTGGCCCGGCTTCGTGCCGGACTATCCGGCGTTGCTGCCGGAGGGTGTCGATCCCGCCGGCCAGCCGGCGTTCATCCATCCGCTGGATCCGGATATCCTGCATCGCGTGGTTCGCGATGCGGGTTTCGAGGTGCTCGAAACGGCATACCTGGATGCCGGGCCGCCGCGTCGCACGCCGCACAGCCACGCCGGCATCATCGCGCGAAAACCGCTGGTCGATCCGCCGGCAAGGGAGGGCATGGGGCGTTGAACTATTACGAGATCCTGGGGCTGAAACCCGATGCCAGCCAGGACCAGGTCAAGCGTGCCTACCGCAAGCTGGCGCGCAAGTACCATCCCGACGTCAGTACCGCGAGCGACGCCGAGGCCCGCTTCAAGGAGGTTGGCGAAGCCTATGCCGTGCTGAAGGACCCGGAACTCCGCGCGGCCTACGATGAGAGCGGTTTCCGGCCCGAGGCGGCCCGCGGCCAGCCCGGCCCGCCGCCCGGCAGCCGCCCCGGTCGTGCCGGCGGAGGGGGTTTCCGGCCGCCGCCGGGCCAGGCCCCTCCGGATTGGGCCACTGGTTTCGAGTTCAGCGGCCGGGATTTCGGCCATGGCGCAGGTGATGGTTTCGGCAGCGGTGCCGGCGTGGACGAACGCGACCTGCTCGATGCCCTGTTCCGTGCGCGCCGGGAAGCCTCGCGCCGCGCGCCGGGACAGGACCATCATGCGCGTGTCGTGATCGACCTCGTCGATGCCTATCACGGCGCACGGCGCAGCGTGTCGCTCCGCCGGCCGGTGCTGGATGCCAATGGCCAGGTCTCGATGCAGGACCGCCAGCTCGAGGTGAGCATCCCGAAGGGCGTCCAGGCGGGGCAGCACCTGCGGCTGGCCGGACAAGGCGGGCCTGCGCCCGGCGAGGGCCCGGCCGGCGACCTGTATCTCGAGATCGCGTTCAATCCGGATCCGGTGTTCCGCACCGAAGGGCGCGATGTCTATCTCGACCTGCCGGTGGCGCCATGGGAAGCGGCCCTCGGCGCCACGCTGACGGTGCCCACGCCCGATGGCGCCGTGCAACTGAAGGTGCCGCCGGATTCGGCGAGCGGCCGGACGCTGCGGCTGAAGGGGCGCGGCATCCCGGGCCAGCCGCCGGGCGATCTCTATGGCGTGCTGAAGCTCGTGCTGCCACCGGCCGACACCGCAGGGGCCAGGCGCGCCTATGAGGCCATGGGCCAGGCCTTCGATTTCAATCCACGGGCGAAGTTGCCCGGGTTTCGCTGAGTCTGGATTTCATTGAGGAGGCCGGATCATGGGCAAGACCACCGTCACCGTCGTGCAAGGCACCGTGGTTGAAGACGAAGACGGCCTGACACTGGTCGAGCTCTGCCGTGCCTGCCACGTGGAAGAGCAGCATGTCCTGTCGTGGGTGGAGCAGGGCGTGCTCGAGCCGCTGGAGCCCGACGCGGCCGGTGCCCCCGGAGAATGGCGCTTTGCCGGCAGCGCGTTGCGCCGGGCCCGGATCGCCCGGCACCTGTCCCGTGACCTCGAGGTCAATCCGGCCGGGATTGCGCTGGCACTGGAGCTGCTCGGCGAACTGGCCGAGTTGCGTGCCCGGCTGCAGCCTGATGAGGTTCCGTGAGCGGCTGCCTGGATCGTGATTCCGTCGCGTCCGACGAAGACCGGTCGTGGATGCAGCGTGCCATCGAACTGGCGCGCTCGGCCGAAGTAGCCGGCGAGGTCCCGGTCGGCGCCGTGCTTGTCCTCGATGGCGAGGTGATTGGCGAGGGCTGGAACCGGCCGATCGCCAGCCATGACCCCAGCGCCCATGCCGAGATCGTGGCCCTGCGGGCCGGCGCCCGGCAGCTCGGCAACTACCGCCTGACGGGTTCCACGCTCTACGTCACGATGGAGCCCTGCCCGATGTGCGCCGGCGCGATGATCCACGCGCGGATCGGCCGGCTGGTGTACGGCACGGCTGACCTGCGGGCCGGCGCGGCCGGCACGGTAATCGACGTGCTGGGCGGGCCGGCGGCCAATCATCGCGTGGCCGTGACGCCAGGCATCCTGGCCGACGAGTGCCGTGGCCTGCTGCAGACCTTCTTCCGCGCCCGGCGGGACTGACGCCCGGCTCGTCGTGTGACGGGTGTCTTGCCCGACTTCGGCGTGATGACCTATAGTTGACCAGCACGTCAACCTGCAGTGCCACGGATCAGCCTGCGGCGCCGCCGATCAGCCTGCGGCGCCACGGATCAGCCTGCGGCGCCATGATGGACGAGGGGCATGCCCGGCAGCCAGTACACCATCCAGGAGCTCTGTCGTGAATTCGAGGTCACGCCACGGACGCTGCGCTTCTACGAGACGAAGCGACTTCTGGCTCCTGCACGGCGTGGCACGACCCGGCTCTACTCCGACCGGGACCGGACCCGCCTGCGGCTGACCCTGCGCGGCACCCGGCTCGGCTTTTCACTCGAGGAATGCCGGGAAATCATTGATCTCTACGATGTCGGTGGCGACGATCAGGGTCCGAGGCAGGACCATGCCCAGGGTGAGCTGCGCGGCCGCAGTCGGACCGGCAACGCCCGGCAGCTGCTGCGCCTGTGCGACAAGATCCGCGAGCACCGGACGACGCTGCTGCAGAAGCTCCGGGACATCGAGGCGACGCTGGCCAGCATGGGGGAGGTCGAATCCCGCTGCCTGGCTGAACTACTGGAAATTGACCGTAACGTAAAGCAGGCCTCGCGATGACCATGGCCTTCCCGGACATGCTGTCAGCCACGCTGGATGACGAGGCAAGGCTGCTGCGCGACTCGGTTCATGAGTTTGCCTCCCGGGTCATCGCGCCACGCGCGGCGGACATCGACGCGAGCAACCAGTTCCCGCCGGAGCTCTGGCGGCAGATGGGCGAGGTGGGGCTGCTTGGCATCACGGTCGAGCCGGAATACGGCGGCGCCGGGCTCGGTTACCTCGAGCATGTGCTTGCGATGGAGGAGATCAGCCGGGCCTCCGCCTCGGTGGGCCTGAGCTACGGCGCCCACTCGAACCTTTGCGTTAACCAGTTGCGCCGGAACGGTACCGCGGAACAGAAGCAGCGCCACCTGCCGCGCCTGGTCAGCGGCGAGTCTGTCGGCGCGCTGGCGATGAGCGAATCCGGGTCGGGGTCGGACGTGGTCAGCCTGCGGCTCAAGGCGGAAGCGCGGGGCGATGGCTACGTCCTGAACGGCACCAAGATGTGGATCACCAACGGTCCGGATGCCGACGTGCTCGTCGTGTACGCCCGCACGCTGCCTGACGCCGGGCCGCGCGGGATCACGGCCTTCCTGGTCGAGAAGGGCATGCCCGGTTTCACGACCGCGCAGAAGCTCGACAAGCTCGGCATGCGCGGCTCGAACACCTGCGAACTGGTATTCCATGATTGCTTCGTGCCGGCCACCAACGTGCTTGGAACGCCGAACGGCGGCGTGCAGGTGCTGATGAGCGGGCTCGACTACGAGCGGATCGTGCTGGCCGCCGGCCCGCTCGGCATCATGCAGGCCTGCCTCGACGTGGTGCTGCCCTATGTCCACGAGCGCCAGCAGTTCGGCCGGCCGATCGGCCGGTTCCAGCTGATCCAGGCCAAGCTGGCGGACATGTACACCACGCTCACGGCCTGCCGGACGTACGTGTATGCCGTGGCGCGGGCAGCCGATGCCGGCCGGACCACGCGGCAGGATGCCGCCGGCGCGATCCTGTTCTCGGCCGAGCGCGCGACGTTGATGGCGCTGGATGCGATCCAGGTCCTCGGCGGCAACGGCTACATCAACGAATACCCCACGGGCCGGCTGCTCAGGGATGCGAAGCTCTACGAGATCGGCGCCGGTACCTCCGAGATCCGCCGGCTGCTGATCGGTCGCGAACTGTACGACGCCACGGCGTAAGCTGCCTGCAGGAACCCCGTCGAGGAGTCGGACGATGGCCGGTCGCTACTACGAGGAGTTCCAGGTCGGGCAAGTCATCACCCATGACATCCATCGCACGGTCACCGAAACCGACAACCTGCTGCTGACCACGCTCACGCACAACCCGGCCGCACTGCATCTCGATGCCGAATACTGCCGTGGCACGGAGTTCGGCCGAATACTCGTGAACAGCTGCTTCACGCTGAGCCTGATGGTCGGCATCTCGGTGCACGACACGACGCATCGCACCGCGATTGCCAACCTCGGCTGGGAGGAGATCCGTTTCCCGCTGCCGGTGTTCATTGGCGACACGTTGCATGTCACCACCGAGGTGAAGGCCTTGCGCGAGAGCCGGTCGCGGCCCGATGCGGGCATCGTGACCCTGGTGCACCGTACCTGGAACCAGCGGAACGAGGAAGTCGCGAACTGCACCCGCGTCACGCTGTTGTTGAGGAAGCCGCAGCCATGACGGCGCTGCCCACGGCCATGACGGCGCTGGCCCGGAGCTGGCTCTTCGTGCCGGCCGACAGCGAACGGAAGCTTGCCCGTGCGCGGGAGGTCCCGGCGGATGCGCTGATTCTGGACCTCGAGGATGCCGTGGTGCCGGATCGCAAGCCGATCGCGCGACAGATGGCGGCGGAGTTCCTGCGGGCACGGCATGGCGAGGCAGCCGGCAGGCCGGTAGCCGGGGCAGCCAGCCAAACGGCCAGCCAAACAGCCAGCCCGCACCGGCCCGCGCTCTGGGTGCGCGTCAATGCCCGATCCTCGGGCCTGCTGGCCGACGATGTACGGGCCATCATGCCGGCCGGCCCGGACGGCCTGCTGTTGCCCAAGGCCGAATCGCCGGAAGACCTGTGGGCACTCGATGCGCTGATGGCCGAAGCGGAGCGAAAAACCACGCCGGGCATGCCAGCCGCGATCATGGCATTGGTCAGCGAGACGCCCGGGGCCGTGCTCAACCTGGCCCGTTACGCATGGCATGCCGATGGCCAGCCGGCCCGCGTGCCGGCACGCCTGGTGGCGCTGACCTGGGGTGGCGAGGACCTGTCCAGCGAACTCGGTGCGCTCACCCATCGCGACGCCGATGGCGAGTTCCGATTTACCTATCAACTCGCGCGGAGCGGCTGCCAGCTGGCCGCGGCGGCCGCAGGCGTGGCCGCGGTCGAAACCCTGTGCGCGGATTTCCGCAACATGGATCTCGTGGCCCGGCAGGCCAGCCGTGCGGCGGAAGACGGCTTCATCGGCATGCTGGCCATCCACCCCTCGCAGGTGCCGGTCATCAATGCAGCCTTTGCGCCGACGCCGGAACAGGTACAGCACGCCGAACGCGTGCTCGCGGCCTTTGCCGCCGCTGACGCCGGCCAAGGTGGGGCGGGGGCCGTCCAGCTCGACGGCCGCATGCTCGATCGCCCGCACCGCACGCAGGCCGAACGTCTGCTGGGGCGGGTGCGATGAGCCGGCTGCAATCACTGCTGGATGTGCAGTCCGCCGACTTCGGGCGGAATCGCGAGCACCACCTCGCGCTGGCCGCCGATCTGGCCGATCGCGTGGCGCGGGCTGCCCGCGGTGGCAGCGACGCAGCGCGCGAGAAGCACCAGGCCCGCGGCAAGCTGCTGGTCAACGACCGGATCACGGCACTGCTCGATCCTGGCTCGCCGTTCCTCGAGCTCTCGCAGCTCGCGGCCCACGGGTTGTACGACGACCAGGTGCCGCGCGCCGGGCTCGTGACCGGCATCGGACGCGTCGCCGGCCGCGAATGCGTGATCGTGGCCAACGACGCCACCGTGAAAGGCGGCACCTACTACCCGATCACGGTCAAGAAGCACCTGCGCGCGCAGGAGATCGCCGGCGAGAACCACTTGCCGTGCATCTACCTGGTCGATTCGGGCGGAGCCTACCTGCCGCTGCAGGACGAGGTCTTCCCCGATCGCGAGCACTTCGGCCGGATCTTCTACAACCAGGCCAACCTGTCCGCACGCGGCATCGCACAGATCGCCGTGGTCATGGGCTCGTGCACGGCGGGCGGTGCCTACGTGCCCGCGATGGCAGACGAGAGCATCATCGTGCGGAACCAGGGCACGGTGTTCCTCGGCGGCCCGCCGCTCGTCAAGGCGGCAACCGGCGAGGTCGTGACGGCAGAAGAGCTCGGCGGCGCGGACCTGCACTGCCGGACCTCCGGCGTCACGGAACATTACGCCGAGAACGACCGGCACGCCCTCAACCTGGCGCGAGAGGCGATCAGCCACCTGAACCGGCCAAAGACGCCGTGGCTTGAAACCCGATCCGTCGTCGACCCACGGTATCCGGTCGACGAGCTGCCCGGCGTCGTGCCGGCCGACTCGCGCCGGACCTACGACGTTCGCGAAGTCATCGCGCGCCTCGTCGACGGCAGCGAGTTCAGCGAGTTCAAGGCCCTGTACGGCACCACGCTGGTCTGCGGTTTCGCCCACCTCCACGGCTATCCGGTCGGCATCGTGGCCAACAACGGCATCCTGTTCTCGGAGTCGTCGCTGAAGGCGGCACATTTCATCGAGCTGTGCTGCCAGCGCCAGGTGCCGCTCGTGTTCCTGCAGAACATCACGGGCTTCATGGTCGGCCGGAAGTACGAGGCCGGCGGCATCGCGAAGGACGGCGCGAAGCTCGTGATGGCCGTGGCCAATGCCCGGGTGCCAAAGTTCACGGTGATCATCGGTGGCAGCTTCGGCGCCGGCAACTATGGCATGTGCGGCCGGGCATTCAGCCCGCGCTTCCTGTGGATGTGGCCGAATGCGCGGATCTCCGTCATGGGTGGCGAGCAGGCGGCCACCGTGCTGGCTGCCGTGGGCGACGACGCGGCCGGGCGGCAGCGAGCGATCCGCGAGCAGTACGAGACCCAGGGCCATCCGTACTACGCCACGGCCCGGTTGTGGGACGACGGCCTGATCGATCCGCGCGACACGCGCCGGGTGCTCGGCCTCGCGATCTCGACCGCACTGAATGCGCCCCGTGCCGACACGCGTTTTGGCGTGTTCCGCTTCTGATGTTCCGGCGCATCCTCGTCGCCAACCGTGGCGAGATCGCCTGTCGCGTGATCCGGACCGCGCAGCGGCTCGGCGTGGAGGCGGTGGCCGTCTACTCCGAGGCCGATGCGAAGGCACAGCACGTGCTGCGGGCCGATCGTGCCGTCGCGATCGGACCGGCCCCGGCGCGGGACAGTTACCTGCGCGCCGACCGCCTCATCGAGGCGGCACTGGCGGCCGGCGCGCAGGCGGTGCATCCAGGCTACGGCTTCCTGTCCGAGAATCCGGCGTTTGCCGGGGCCTGCACGGCGGCCGGGCTGGCCTTCATCGGCCCGACGGCCGCGATGATCCGCGCGATGGGCGACAAACGCGCGGCCAAGTCGCTGGTGGCCGCGGCCGGTATTGCCGTGACACCCGGTTACCACGGCGAGGACCAGTCCGATGAACGCCTTGCCGCGGAAGCCGACCGGATCGGTTATCCGGTGGTACTGAAGGCCGTGGCCGGCGGTGGCGGCCGTGGCATGCGGGTCGTGGCCCGCGCGGATCAACTGGCGGCGATGCTGGCGTCGGCCCGGCGCGAGTCGCAGGCGGCCTTCGGTGATGCGCGGCTGCTGGTGGAGAAGTACCTGAGCCCGGCGCGGCATGTCGAGGTCCAGGTGTTCGGCGACACCCACGGGCGGATCGTGCACCTGCATGAGCGCGACTGCTCGGCGCAGCGCCGCCACCAGAAGATCCTCGAGGAAGCACCGGCACCCGGTCTGTCGGCCCATGAGCGCGAGGCGCTGGGCGAGCTCGCGGTGCGGGTTGCGCGCACCGTGGATTACATCGGTGCCGGCACGGTGGAGTTCATCGGCGGGCCCGGTGGCACCTTCGACTTCATGGAGATGAACACGCGGCTGCAGGTCGAGCACCCGGTGACCGAGATGATCACCGGGCTGGACCTCGTGGAGTGGCAGTTGCGCGTGGCGGCCGGCGAGCCGCTGCCGCTGTCGCAGGCGGAGATTCCCTCATCGGGGCATGCGATCGAGGTTCGCCTGTGCGCGGAGGATCCGCTGCACGAGTTCCTGCCGGCGAGCGGCCGCATCGAACGCCTGGACTTCCCGCCGGAGACGATTGCACTGCGGGTTGATGGCGGCTTCGTGGCCGGTGACGTCGTGACGATCAACTACGACTCGCTGCTCGCCAAGCTGATCGTGTGCGGCAAGGACCGGGCCGATGCGCTGCATCGGCTGGCCGCCGCCCTGTCTGCCACCACGATCGAGGGCGTCCGCACCAATCGCGACTTCCTGCGGGCGCTGGTGGCGGAACCCGCCATGCGGCAGGGTGGCGTGGATACCGGTTTTGTCGAGCGACAGTTGCCCGGCATCGTGACGGCGCTGGCTGCGGCGACTCACGGCGAGACATTCCCGCAAGGCGGGTCACCGGGGCCGGTTGCCCCGAGGTCGGCTGGCCCCGGGGTCCCAGACGCCCTGACAACCGATCCTTGGGATGCCGTCGACGGGTGGCGCCTGAACCTGCCGCCGCAGCCATCGCCCAACCCATCCCTGGCCCAACAACTACCGGTCCGGGAGTCCGGTACCGGGATGGCAGGTTCGGGGAAGGTGGTCGCGCCGATGCCGGGGCGCGTGGTGGAGCTGAACGTGGCGCCGGGCGCCGATGTCCGGCGCGGCGACACCTTGCTGGTGCTCGAGGCCATGAAGATGGAGCACGCGATCATCGCGCCGGCAGACGGCCGCGTCGTGTCGCTGGCGGTCGCGGCAGGGGATCAGGTGGCGGAGGGCGCCTTCCTGCTCGAGGTTTCCGGCGCGGCATTGTCGGCCGTCACGGGCGTGTTGCCGGACTCATCGGGCGCCTGATCGTCCTCGGGGCCGTTCTCCAGCCACACGAGGATGTCGTAGTAGTTGCGGATGTTGCTCACATAAGCCCGCGTCTCGAGTCCGCGCGCATAGCCCCAGCGGGCCTGGGAATACCAGCGCTGCTCCATCAGGAGCGGCAACGTGTCTTTCAGGTCGATCCAGCGGTCCGGGTCGCCGCCGCGCAATTTCGTGATCTTCCGTACATCGAGGAAGTGGCCATAGCCCATGTTGTAGGCAGCGAGCGCCATCCAGCTCAGGTCCGGCTCGGGGATGTCGGGTGACAGCCGGGCAATGCGCCGCTTCATCCGCCAGAGATAGCGCGAACCGCCGAGGATGCTCTGGTGCGCATCGCCCGGGTTGTCGATGCCGACGATTGCCGCGGTGTCCGGCGTGAGCATCATCAGCCCCAGTGCACCCTTCGGCGATACCGCGTCGGGGTTCCAGTGGCTTTCCTGGTAGCCCACGGCGGCCAGCAGCCGCCAGTCGATGTCGGAGCGCCTGGCCGCCGCCTCGAACTGCGCCCGGTAGCGTGGCAGCAGGTTCGCATAGTCGTTCAGGAATTTCCGCGTGCCGGCGTAATCGAAGGTCGACTTGTGGCCGTAGTAGCGATCCATCACATGGGCCAGCTGGCCGGTGGCGCGGATCCCGGCCAGGTAGGCCGACGCCTCGTCGATCAGGCTCCGGTCGCCGCGCTTGGGGAAGGCCCACGCCAGCGCATCGCCGGTGGTGAGCTGGAAGGCCACGCGCAGGTCAGGGTAGTAGCGCTGGAAGATCGCGAACAGGTTGGAATCGACGACCGTGTAGTCCGTGTCGCCCCGCGCCACGCGGGTCAGCAGTTCGCCGGCGTCAGCGGTCGGGTCCTCGGTCCAGGTCAGGCCTGGCACCTTGCCACGCTCCGCGGCCAGCGTCTCCACGTAGCTCGACTGGGCCACCACCTCGATCCGCTTGCCAGCCAGATCGGCAACACTGCGCGGACGCCGGTCGCCCATCCGGTAGATCAGGCTCTGGCTCACGCGCTGGTAGGGCGGGCCGAACGCCACGTGCTGCGCCCGATCGGCGGTGACGGTCAGGCCCGCGGCGGCCATGTCGGCCCGGCCGGACTCGACTGCGGTCAGCAGGTCGCCGAAGCGGCCCACCTCGATGATCTTCAGCTTCACGCCCAGCCGGTCCGCAAAGCCGCGCACCAGGTCGTAGTCGGGGCCCTCGGGCCCTGCCTGGCCGATGAAGTAGGTGATCGGGCTGTTCCGGGTGACCACGCGCAACTCGCCCGATGCCCGGACCTGGTCCAGCAGGGAAGGTGGCGCGCCGCAACTCAGGAGCAGCGCCGACAGCAGGATGATGACTACAGGTCTCATGGGGTCGTGGCTTCGGGTACGCACCCTCCGTCATGGCCATGCAAGAGGCGACGTGAACCGTACCACGCGGATTTGCCGCCACTCCAGTCGTGGCGTCTCTGTTCCCGTGCCTCGGCTTATGTCTGAATCAAGCAGAAACAATCAGTTACGCTGACTGTCTGCGCTGAATGTCAAGTCGCCGGCAACCCCTTGGATGGGTTATGGTACCCACCCATGAACGCACCCGCATCCGCGCGCCGCAGCCAACCCCAGGCTGCCTGGCGCACCCACTGCCGCGAGACCGGCATCGATCCCGTCGAAGTGCAGATGGTCGCCAGCCGCTACCGTGCCTATCGCGACTTCATCGAGCCCCAGGGTGGCGGGCTCTCGCTGGATGGCTGGTTCCGCTTCTACCACATGGAAAAACAGTCCGAGAGTCCCGATCAGAAAGGCAGCGTCGTCGGCGGCTGCTCGGCCACCGGTGAAGCCGTGAAGCAGGACGTGCTGAGCAACCCCGCCGCATTTCTCGTGATCCTGAAAGAACATCTCGCCGAGCAGCCCGAATCTCTATAATGCCCGCGCCGGAGGGATGCCGGAGAGGCTAAACGGCCCTGACTCGAAATCAGTGGGGGGCGCAAGTCCCACGGGGGTTCGAATCCCTCTCCCTCCGCCACATAACCGTTTGGTACCGACCCAGGATCCCCGGTCCGGTACATTTTGCTTCCTTTCGCGAAGAACTGCGCAGTTTCCAAATGCACAATCCACCGCACCCCGGCGAGGTATTGCAGGACACCGTCCTTCGTGCCGGCGGCGGCCTGACTGTCTCGGCACTGGCCGGCCGACTTGGTGTTTCCCGTGTGGCACTGTCCCGCGTGGCCAACGGCCGCGCAGCCGTCAGCGCCGAGTTGGCGATCCGGCTTGCTGCCGCGTTGGGCGGTTCCGCAGAATCATGGCTCCAGATGCAGGCGGCTTACGATCTCTGGCACACCCAGAAGAAGCGGCGGCCAAGAATCCAGCGGCTGCCGGATACCGCTGATCAGCCGTGAACCACAAACGTCGGAAGCCCAGGAGTGCCAGGGCAGGCTGCCTGCTGTGCAAGCCGAACAAGATGAACGGCTGGAACAAGGATGTGCTCGGCCACGCCGGTTTCGGCAAGTTGCGTGATGCGCGGCACGCCAGGGATGATCTGCGGGCGGTCGGCCTGGAATAGCATTCCTATTTGCTGAGCCGCTCGGCCATGCGCGTCTGCCATCCCGGACCCGTGGCGCGCCAGCGCGCGATCACATCCGCCGGCAGCCGGATCGTGATCAGCTGGCGAGGGTTGGCCGAAACCGGCCGCCCGCCTTTCTTCACGAGCCCTCGTGTCAGCGCTTCCGGAGTCAGGTCGGGAAGTTCCCGGTATTCCGGCTTCCTGATGATGTGACGATCCACCCTGGCCAGGTCAGAGTTCAAGGAGTGGCGTGATTTGCGCTTTTTCCCGGGCATTCGCTTTTCTCATGCTGAAGATATGGCGGCAACCGTCCCGTGGCGTGTAACCAATGACGATCAGCCTGCCATGCAATAGGCCGTAGCAGATCACACGCTGCTCGCCGTAGTCCCTGCGCAGATCCTCGAACTCGAATGTAAGTCCAGCGAACACGCCCACTGCATCCTTGAAGTCCAGTCCCCGATCCGCAAGGGTACGTGTGCGTTTGGCCGGATCGTAGGTAATCTGCACAGGTATTGTAACTACATAAACCTTGGCGGGAAAACGGCAGGCACGCCAGCGCCGGAACATGCTTCTTCAGCCGGCGCGGTCAATCCAGCCGTGTTTCCGGACTCTCTGGACAGATTGGCGCCTGGGCCCATCCACTACGCGGATCGTGGACAGGTACGGGATGTACCCGGGATGGTTGTTGAAGGACCATCGCCTCCATGCGCGTTGATGTGATCCTCGAGGCCTCCAATTCCGCAAGCCGCGTGGCCGAGCTGGCGCGGCTGGCGGAGGGCTACGGCTTCGGCGGCGTGTGGGTTTCCAACATGCACGATGCCTGCGATCCGTTCATCAACTTCGTGGAAGCGGCGCGAACGGGCCGCAGATGATCCGCTCGGCGGCGAAGTATGCCGATGGCATCTACACCGGCGACCACCTGCCGCATCACTCGGCGCGGGTCTGCACGGTCGTGAAGGAAGTGATGGCGGCGACCGGCCGGCCTCACCGACATCTCGCTCCGGATCTATGCCAACCCCGAAGCGAGCATCAAGCTGATCGGGGAACGCGTCATACCTGTCGTCTGAGCGAGGCCTGTCGTCTGAGGCACCGGGCTCTCCGGGTCGTTCCGCGGGTCGTCTCACCGTGGCCAGCGTGGCGGCCGTTTCTCCAGGAAGGCGCGCACGCCTTCGGCAGTTTCCGGGGAGGTGAGCGAGCGCAGGAGCGGCGCCCAGTCGAAGGTTGGCAACTGCCGGTACAGGTCGCGCTTGAGGAGGGTCCGGGCTGCTGGCCCGGTCGCCCGGATCTGGTCGAGGATGACGCCGAGCTGCGTCTCGAGCTCGGCCGCCGGTGCCACCCTGGAAACGAGGCCGATACGCTCGGCTTCGGTGGCATCGATCCGGGCCGCGGTAAACAGCAGGTATCTGGCGCGGGCGAGGCCAACCTGGTGCACCAGCCGGGCGGAGACCAGCGTGTCGGCGATGCCGCGCAGCAGCTGTGGCGCCCGGAACGTGGCGCGGTCCGAGGCCAGGCTGATGTCGGCGCAGAGCGCGAGGATGAGGCCGCCGGCCTGGCACAAGCCATTGACCACGGCGACGACGAGTTTGGAGCAGCGCTCGATATGTTCGAAGGGCAGCAGCATCTGCGGGGTCATCTGCGGGTCATCGGTGTGGTGTGGTTCACTCATGTCGCCACCGGCGCAGAACACATCACCTGTTCCGGTGAGGACCAGCGCGTCGAGCGCTGGATCCTGGTCGGCGAGGTGGACCGCTTGCGTGATGCCGCGCCACATGTCGTCCGTCATGGCGTTGCGGCGTTCGGGGCGGTTGAAGGCCACGCGCAGGACGCCCTCGTGGCGCGTGGCCTCGAGGAACCGTGAACCCAGGTCAACCGTTTGCGACATGATGCTTCCTCTGGAGCCCTCGGCTCCGGCATGGAGGGACGGAAAGTTCAGATCTGGCGTTCCCGGCCCTGCCACCAGGTCTTGCGCAGCTCGCGCTTGAGCACCTTGGCGCTTGGCGTCAACGGGAATGGCTCGGTGCGGAACTCGAAGCTGCGCACGCATTTGTAGGCAGCGAGGTGTGCGCGGCAGTGCGCAGCAAGCATTTCCGCCGTGGCGCTCTGGCCGGCGACGAGGCGCACGATGGCATGGACCTGCTCGCCCCATTGGTCATCGGGGACGCCGATCACCGCGCATTCGGCGACGGCTTCATGGTCGAGCAGGACGCGCTCGATCTCCGCGGGGTAGATGTTTTCACCGCCGGAAATGATCATGTCCTTGACCCGGTCGGTCACGTACAGGAAGCCGTCTTCATCCAGGTGGCCGGCGTCACCGGTGCGCCACCAGTCCCGGCAACGCGCGGCCGCCGTGGCTTCCGGCTGCCGCCAGTAACCGGGCGAGACGCCCGGGCCGCGGACCGCGATCTCGCCGGTGGCATCGGGCGACAGCGGGTTGCCGGCATCATCCAGGATGCAGACTTCCACGCCGATGAAAGGGATGCCCGCGGACTTCAACTTGCCCGCGAACGGTCCCCGGGTAACGTGATACTCGTGTGGCAGCACCGTGACCGTCGGGCCGCTCTCCGTCTGCCCGTAGATCTGGTAGAAGCGCGCACCGGGCAGGGCAGTCATCGCCCGTTCCAGCAGTTCCTCGGGAATGGGCGAGGCGCCGTACGTGATGCGCGAGACACTCGAAAGATCGAACTCCCCGAACCGCGGGTGGCGCAGCATCATGTCGAGCATGGTCGCGATCAGCGGCAGCTTGGTCAGCCGTTCTTCCTGGATCAGGCGCAGGCCTTCGAGGAGATCGAAGCGTGGCAGGATGCAGGCGGTTGCCGCCAACGCGGCGACGGCAATGCTGTTGGCCGCGCCGGCGGCATGGAACATGGGCGGGATGATCAGGAAGCGGTCCTGGCCGGTGACGCCCACGCCGGCAATCCACTGCAGGATGTTCACGAACAGCCCGGCATGGGTGATCATCGTCGCCTTGGGCTCACCGGTCGTGCCGCTCGTGTAGAAGAGCGCGTAGAGGTCGTCGCCCCCGCGGCCTGCATCGGCGATGGGTAGTGTGTCGGCGATGAGCGCTTCATGGGCGAGGGCGTCGTCCGCTCTGTTCGTTCCGTCGAGAACGATGACGTGGGCAAGCGCCGGGAGCGTGCTCCGGAAGTCGCCGAAGCTGGCCACGAAATCCTGCGTGGTGACAAGGATCCGGGCGCCGCAGTCTTCCAGCGCGTGACTGATCTCCGGCAGCGCCAGCCGCGGGTTGAGCGGCACGACGACACCACCGGCCCAGGCCACGGCAAACAGGTACTCGAACATCGTGTCGGAGTTCGGCATGAGCAGGGCCACGCGGTCGCCGTCGGCCAGCGAGAGATCACGCAAGGCGGCTGCCGTGCGCCCGATCCGGTCGCTGACCTCGCCCCAGTTCCAGCGCCGGCCCGCGCAGATCGTCGCCGGCCCGTGGCGGTTGATCCTGCCTGCGCGTTGCACGAAGTGCGTCAGTGACAGCACGTTCCCCCGATCCGCCAGTGGCTACCCAGATCTGTCAATATAGTTTATAACCGTCGGGAGTCCCATGCCGATCGGCACCGCTCCGGGGGGAAGCACGGTGATGCTCGAGTTCCTGGCCAACACGCTGTCGCCTTACTACCTGTACATCAAGTTCGTGCATGTCACGGCGGCACTCGGCTGGGTCTGGAGCGCCTCGACGGCCTATGCCTACTATCTGCTGCCGGTGATGAAGGCCTGGCGCAGGAACCCGCATGACCCTGAGATCATCCCGGTGCGCAACTGGGCGATGGAGCGTTTCGAGGACGCCGTCGTCTACGAACATGTCTTCTTCCCCATCATCCTCGTGACCGGCCCGCTCATGTACATCACCGCCGGGTTTCGCCCGGGCATGGCCTGGATGGACCTGAAGCTCCTCATCCTCATCGGCCTGTTCATCCCGGTGGAGATCGCCGATTACTACATGTCGCATTTCGGGGGCAACAAGTACAAGGCCCGGGCGGCCGGCGACATGGAGCGCTACGAGCGCCTGGTGCATCGCCACTGGTGGTTCATGCTGATCACCACGCCGGCCGTGATGGTCTACGGGCTGCTGATCGTCCTGCTGGCGATCGCCAAGCCGATCTAGGAGAAGCAGGAATGGAATTCAGCGGTACCCCAAGGAAATATCTGCGTTTTT
>CAZMVP010000012.1:0-4418 GCA_964569355.1 uncultured Chromatiaceae bacterium
AGGCGGCCGGCGCCATCGAAGCCGCCCGGCTCGAAGCGCTGCACGCCACGCGGATCGCCGATCTCGCCCGCCAGATCGACCGCGGCGACCGCAGCGGCGAGGACGTGCTGCTGCACCTGGAAGCGGTGGCGGATCGCGCCGCCACGGCCGCCGGTTTCAAAACCACTCCGATCGCCGGCGACCAGGCAGCCACCGACGCGTTGATTGCCGGCATCGCGGCGCTGAAGACCCACGGTGATACTGCAGAACAGGCCTTGGCGGCCCGCCAGCAGCAGGTCGAGGGGCTGGAAGACGAGTTGCGGGAGATGGACCAGCGGCTGGGCGGTGCCGCGAAGGAACGCCAGCAGCTTGTCATGACGCTGGAAGCGCAGCAGCGGGCCCGTGAACAGGTGGCACGGATGCAGGCGATGTTCGCGCCCGGCGAAGGCATCGTCCTGCGCCAGGGCCGCGACGTGGTGCTGCGCCTGACGGGCCTGTCGTTCCGCACTGGTTCCGCGGAATTGCAGAAACGTTCACTGCCGCTGCTGAAGAAAGCCGGCGAAGCCCTGGCGCTGTTCCCCGGGGCAGCGGTCCGCGTCGAGGGCCACACCGACGCCTCCGGCAGCGCCGAGGCCAATGAGCGGCTGTCCACGGAGCGCGCCGCTGCCGTGGCCCGGCAGCTCTCCGCCGACGCGGCGGCGCCCGGCCAGCCGATCACCTCGCAGGGTTACGGCGAGGACCGGCCGATCGCCGACAACAGCAATCCCGCGGATCGCGCCCGGAACCGGCGCATCGACATCGTGATCCGGATCGATCAGGAACCCTGATGGTCCACGTGCACTGACGTCGCACGCCACCAGTCCGCGATGACAGCCCCCGTGGCGGGATTCACGAAATACCCGTAGCAGCGGTGCACGTTGAGTCCTTCGGGGCCGCGGAACGGGTTGACGAGATCGGTCCGGTCGGTGATGGATTCGACCAGCCCCGACATCCGCATCGGGGCGAAATCCTCGGCGAAGCGATGCCCCAGCGCCGGCAGGCCGCCGATCGCCGCCAGGTTCCGCCAGTGCCGGATACCGAGCGGGAAACGGTCGACGCCGGCACGATCGGCACCGAGCAGCCGGCGCCGCACGAACCGGGTACCGAGCGGGCTGCCGAGCGTCAGGAACAGATCAACCGGGCCCGCCTCCTGCCGCAGCGTCCACAACGTGTCCCACGCGATCACGGAGCCGAAGCTGTGGGCCATCAGCAGCACGCGGTCGCCCGCCTGCCAGGCCTCGACCAGCTCCTTGCGAAGCAGCGCGCGGATCCGCCCGCCGATGCCATCGGCATCGGCGAAGTAGCGCCGGGAGTCATCGAGGTTCAGTCGCGTGCCTTCGGAGGCCAGCCAGTTGATCAGCAACGGCAGGCGGTCGCCCAGCCGATGGGCGAGGAATCGTGCACGGTGCCGCCAGCCGAAGACCTCGTGGATGCTGTCCGGGCCCGGGGCGGGATCGGCAAGCAGCGCCTCGATGGCCGGCTCATCGGCGGCGGGGTCGCGCCAGCCGTCGTACATGAGGCTCCCCCAGGGCACCATGTGCAGACACTCTGGCGCTGCTGCCATTTCCCCGGCCACGACGGGATCGGCGCGCCGGATGCCCTCGAGCAGGCAGCGCCAGAGCAGCATGCGGTGGATTTCCGGGGGCGGCTTGGCACGGACGCCCGGGACGTACAAGATGCGGGGCAACGACATTGGCGGCATTCTAATGAAGTACCTGCACACCATGGTCCGGGTCTCGGACCTCGATGCATCCCTCGACTTCTACTGCGCCGGGCTCGGTCTGCGCGAAGTGCGCCGGATGGACAACGACCAGGGCCGCTTCACGCTGGTGTTCCTCGCTGCGCCGGGCGATGAGTCCAGCTGCATCGAGCTGACCTGGAACTGGGATCCGGAACCCTATGCCGGCGGACGGAACTTCGGGCACATTGCCTATGCTGTCGATGACCTCTACGCCCTGTGCAGCCATCTCATGGCAAAGGGCGTCACGATCAACCGTCCGCCGCGGGATGGCCACATGGCCTTCGTCCGGTCGCCCGACGGCATCTCCATCGAACTGCTGCAGAAGGGCGACCGCCTGCCGCCCCGCGAGCCGTGGCAGTCGATGGCCAACGTCGGGACCTGGTAGCAGCTCAGCCCGTGGCCCGCAGGCGCGAGGCGCGGAAGCGGCCGGTCTGGATGTGGGTGTTCTTCGATTCCTTGACGACGACGCAGTTCCGGCCTTCCTCCTTGGCCTGGTAGAGGCACTCGTCGGCGAGCTGGATCGCGCCGGCGAGGCTGCGCTCGTTGCCGGGGCTGACGATAGCCACGCCGACACTCACGGTCAGCAGGCCGCCGGTCGTCGATTCGGCGTGTGGTATCGCCATCGCCTCCACGCCCCGGCGCAACGACTCGGCAATGCCGCGACCGGCATCCTGCGCGGGACCGTACAGCACCAGCGCGAACTCCTCGCCACCGAAACGGGCGGCAAAATCCAGCGGCCGCTGGGCGCAGCCTGCGATGACTTCCGCAACCCGCTTCAGTGCATCGTCGCCAACCTGGTGGCCGTACAGGTCGTTGAAGGCCTTGAAGTGGTCGATGTCGATCAAGAGCAGCGTCAACTGCGTCTGCTCGCGCCGTGACTGGCGCCAGAGCTTCTCCACGTCCCGATCGTAGCGCCGGCGGTTGTAGAGGCCCGTCAACCCGTCCCGCTCGGCGAGATCGTTGAGCATGCGCGTGTCGGTGAAGGCTGTCCGGGCGGAAACCTCGAGCTGGAAGCAGCTGTAGGCACCGATCAGGTTCACGCCGAGCAGCGTCAGGCCGGAAACGATGACCTCGGGCAGGTCGAACAGCCAGTGCTGCATGCCCCAGCAGTACACGACGGATATCGCGAGCGCGACAGCGGTGGCATACCAGAAGTGGAGGCCGAGCGCGAGCCAGACGACGAAGATCCAGGCCACCTCGGCGCCGAAGTAGAAGGGCTCGCCGTTCAGGCTGGCGCGGACCGTGAGGGAAGTGCCCACCAGGCCGATCAGCAGCGTGGTAGCCGCGAGCAGGACCTGGTAGCTGCCGTACGACCCCTCCTTGTATGACAGCACCAGCGTGGCCGCCAGCGTCGGCAGCACGGCACCGAGCAGGAATGCCGCCGTCGGCCAGCTCAGTTTCTGGTCGACCACCGCCAGGATCAGGCTGAACAGGATGGCGGCCGCCACCACGATCAGGATGGTGCGGGTCCTTGGATAATTGGTCTCGGCATAGGTCCGCCGGAAATCCGCCTCGACGAACTTGCTGTTGAAGCGCAATTGCGAGGTGCGCACGCGCCGATCGATGATCAGCGAACTCAGGTGGTTTTGCGCATCAATGCTCAACGTCGTGCCCGGTACCACGAACCCACTATCCTCGGCGGACGTTACCGGCGAAGCCGGCGGGGGGCTGCGCAATAAGTCACATTTCGCGGGCGGCTCGCATAGGATGGACGTGGATGAATGTTCAACAGGGATGGTTCAGCCAGTGGCTGGGAGCCGGCCTCGTGCTGGCGATCGGGGCCGCGGCGCTGGCCCAGCAGCTGCCAGTCCCGCGGTCCGGGCCGCAGTCCGGGCCGCTTTCGGCCGGGGTGGAAACAATCCCCGGGGCGAATGGCATCCCGCAGCCCTGCACCCTTGACCCCCCGGGGTTCCTGCGTGGCCGGTTCTTCGGCGCACTGGATGCCCGCATCGACTGGGCCGGCGCTGGCCTCGGTTGCAGCGGCATGCCCCGCCCGGACGGCCGGGGCACACGCCTCTACTTTGCCCATGAGCTGCCAGGGCAGGGCCGGCTGTCCGTGCAGATCAGCATCGAAGGCCCGCCTGCCGGGCTGGCAGCCGGCGAAACACCGGCGAGCGTCACCGTCATCGATCCATCGGGACGGTTTTTCAGCAGCGGCGGATTTGGCCGGTGCTGGGCCAGGATCTCGAGCGTGCGCCGGCAACCGGGCACCACCGACCTGCGCATCGAGGGCCTCGTGTACTGCGTGGGGGCCCTGCCGTCCGTCCAGGATCGGACCTCGCTGACGCTCGGTGACCTGCACTTTGCCGGACGAGCAACCATTGATGTGGTCTAGACCAGACGGCATGACCGGACGCCTGCTGCGCGGGGGGCTGGCCTGCCTGCCCGCCTTCCTCACGGGCCAGGCGGCCGCGTTGAGCCCGGCCTATCTTGTTGCAGGAATGCCTCGTGGCCAGATCGTGCTCGATACCGCGGGACCCCGCTGCCTGCTCATCGATGCCTGGCTGGCGCAAACCCGGGCGCAGCAGGCCCAGGGCCTGATGTTCGTCACCGCACTGCCCGAGTTCGAGGGCATGTACTTCGGTCATGACGCACCGGTCGAGCTGGCCATGTGGATGAAAAACACCATCCTGCCGCTCGATATCATCTTCGTGCGCGA
>CAZMVP010000012.1:4518-6254 GCA_964569355.1 uncultured Chromatiaceae bacterium
GAAGCAATTGACGTGTGCATTCACGGGAAAGATCGGGTAAATTTGCGCCCTTGGGCCGAGGGGGGATCCCGGACCCGGAAGTCGATGGTTCCGCATCAAGGCACTGTTAAGCCATGATACGCAACAGAGAAATCGGCACGAATTCAGTCAAGGCAACGTCGTAGCAGTACGGCAATCGAAACTGAAAACACAGAGCGCTCATGGAAAACACCTTTGACACCGGGTTAGGCAGCAGCGGTCGGAAGACGACCATCCTGATCCTGATAGTGCTGTTCCATGTCGGCGTGATCTGGGCGCTGGCCGAGAGCCTGAACTGGATCGATGCCGCCCGCGCGCCGACGATCATCCAGGCGAAGATCATCGAGGAGGTCACCAAGCAGGAGGAGCTGCCTCCGCCACCGCCGGCCCTCGAGACGCCACCACCGTACGTGCCGCCGCCGGATTTCGTGGTCGAGAACCCGGTTCCGACGCAGCAGACCACCGCGCTGGTCGCGACGACCTCGACGAAGCCCGCGCCGCCGCCGGTCGCGCACAAGGAGGTCAAGGTCGCGCCGTCGATGAACAAGCGCTACCTCGCGCGATTCCAGCCGGATTACCCGCCGACATCCCGCCGCCTGGGCGAGGAAGGCTCGGTGATCCTCTCGGTGCTGGTCGGCGTCGACGGCAAGGTCGAGGATGGCAAGATCCAGACGAGCAGCGGGTTCCCGCGGCTCGACGAGGCGGCGCTCAAGCATGCGTTGCGGGCCTGGCGCTTCAATCCCGGCACCGAAGACGGCAAGCCGGTGGCGATGTGGCACTCGATCAAGGTGACGTTCAAGATTACGAATTGATTCCTCAGTCCGGGGATCCCGGGGCAACAATCTAAGGTAGGCAACCAATGGCAGGCGACAATCTTTTGCTGGCACAGAACACCGATGCAGGTACCGCGGTCCAGGTGCCCGATGCGACCATCCCGATGGATGCGACCACGCCGGATCCGACCTTGGGTGGCGCGGCAGACGCCAGCGCGATGCCGGATGCCAGCAGCATGGATCCCTCGACCCTGGCCGCCCCGGGCACCGGTGACGACACCACCCACCAGGCCAACCCCTATGGCCTGGCCGAACTCTGGGCCCAGGGCGACTTCGTGTCGCGCGGCACGTTGATCATCCTCGTGCTGATGTCCCTGTATTCATGGTTCATCATCCTGACCAAGCTCTGGGAGCAGGCCCGCCTGCTGCGCCAGGCCAAGGAAGCCAGCCGGAATTTCTGGACCGGCAACACGCTGAATGATGGCCTCGAGAAGCTCACCGGCAAGCACAACATCTTCCGGGCGATGGTCGAGAGCGGCTTGAGCGCCAGCCAGCACACCGACGGCAAGCTGACCCAGGAAGTCCCGCTGGCCGAGTGGATCGGCGCCAAGCTCCAGCAGAACGTCGATCGCATCAACAACGACCTGCAGCGGGGCCTGTCGTTCCTCGCGTCCGTGGGCTCCACGGCGCCGTTCGTCGGCCTGTTCGGCACGGTGTGGGGCATCTATCACGCGCTCATCGCGATCGGTGTCGCCGGCCAGGCGAGCATCGACAAGGTGGCAGGACCGGTCGGCGAGGCGCTGATCATGACGGCCATCGGCCTTGCCGTCGCCGTGCCGGCGGTGCTCGGCTACAACTGGCTGCTGCGCCGGAACAAGGCCATCATGGACCAGTTCCGCTACTTCACGAACGACCTGCATTCGGCCCTGATCAGCGGTGGCGGCA
>CAZMVP010000012.1:6354-10795 GCA_964569355.1 uncultured Chromatiaceae bacterium
ATCGGCCAGGCGGAGCATAGATCATGAGCATGAACGTTCAGGCGGGCAGCGACGATGCGCCCATGGCGCAGATCAACGTCACCCCGATGGTGGACGTCATGCTCGTGATCCTGATCATCTTCCTGATCACCGTGCCGGTGATCACGAAGACCGTGAAGCTGGACCTGCCGGTCGCCTCGAACATCGCCACGGTCACCAAACCGGAAAACATCACGATTGCGGTCGACGCGAAGGGCAACGTCTACTGGAAGGAAGGCCTGGTGCCGAACGAGCAGGCACTTGCCAACCTGATCCGCGGGGCTGCCACCACGGTGCCCCAGCCGGAGATCCATATCCGCGGGGATCGCAACGTCGACTACCAGTACGTGGGCCGCGTCATGCTTGCCCTGCGCAAGGGCGGCATCCAGAAAGTGGGCTTCATTTCAGTACCGCAGACGGGCGGTTAGGCGCAGTGGCGGCCCCGGCCTGACGGCCAGCCGCCGGATGCCGGTCATCACCGGCCAGTTCAGAGGACACAGCCAGCATGTCAATGTCGATAGGCACATCGGTCGGAGGAGAGAACGACGAGCCGATGATCGAGATGAATATGACGCCGCTGATCGACTGCATGCTGGTGCTGATCGTGATGCTGATCGTCACGCTGCCGATCATGACCCACGCGGTGAAGCTGGACATGCCGCCGCCCAACCCCAACCAGCCGGAGAACCCGCCGGAGCTGGAGACGATCAACATCGTCATCGATTATGACGGTACGATCCTGTGGAACGGCACGCTGGTGCCCAGCCTCTCCACGCTGGATGGCTATTTCAGGATCGAGTCCGACAAGGTTCCCCAGCCGCAGGTCGCGATCAAGCCCAATGCCTACGTCAAGTACGGCATCGTGGACGAGGTGCTCGCGAGCGCCCAGCGCAACCACATCGAGAAGATGGGCCTGGTCGGCGACGAACAGTTCCAGTAGAGGCGATCCGGCGCATCACCGCCGGGCTGCATGGCCGCGGATCACGGGTTGTCGGCCGATGACCTGATCGGCGCCGGCAACCGCATCGGTCGCGAGTCCTGGTCGCCCGCCTCCCGGGAATCCGCTGGCGACCATTCAGGGCCTATTCAGCGGGCCGACGGAACATCCCGGCCAACCGGCGATCTGAAAATGATGGGCGCCAGCGGTTTGTACCAGGCAATTTGGAGTGACTGAGCATGAACGGTAAAACTCGGGCTGCACTGACGCTGTCGGCCGCCCTGCTCCTCGGAACTGTCGTCGTGCTGGCACCGGCAACCCCTACCTACGCCGCCAAGGAGAAGGGCCCGCAGGTCAGCCGGGATCTCATGAAGCCGCTGAAGGAAGCCCAGGAGCTGGCCGGCAAGGGCGAGTTCCCGGCCGCCGAGGCGGAACTGCTGAAGGCCAACGGCGAGGAGAAGAAGACGCCCTATGACCAGTTCGTGATCAACGAACTGCTGGGATTTGTCTACATCAAGCAGGACAAGCTGAACGAGGCCGCGATCGCGTTCGAAGACGGGCTGAAGTCCGGCCTTCTGCCCGCGGAGGAAGTCGACAAGCGCCTGCGCCTGCTCTCGCAGATCTTCCTGCAGACCAAGCCGCAGGATCTCGCCAAGGCCGGCGAGTACGGCAAGCGCTGGCTCGAGGCCACCGGCAACCACGATCCGGAGATGCTCGGGCAGGTCGGGCACATCGCCTACCTGAACAACAACTACCAGGAAGCCCTCGACTACGTGAAGCAGGCCGTGGACCTCACCAAGGCCGCCGGGCAGAAGCCCGAGCAGAACTGGCTCCTGATCGAACAGAGTGCCTATGCCAAGTTGAACAACACGGCCGCCATTGTCGACGTCGCCATGGACCTGGTGCGGTACTACCCCACGAAGGAACACTGGCAGGTCATCCTGGACAATGAACTGGGCCAGGCGAAGAACGACGACCGGCGGATCATCCAGGTGTTCCGGTTGATGGCTGCCATCGGCGGGATGGACGACGCCAATGCCGTCCGCGAGGCTGCTTCGGTGGCCATCCGGCGGGGTTTCCCGGGCGAGGCAGTCCGGTACCTGGACAAGGGCAAGTCCAGCGGGGTCCTCGTCCAGGCCGGTGACCAGACGAAGGGCAAGGACCTGCGCGACGATGCAGAGCGGCTGGCTGCGGCCGATCGCAAGAGCCTGCCCCAGTTCGAGAAGGAAGCCGCGGCCGCAAAGGCGGGCGAAGCCGACGTCAAGCTGGGCGAGACTTACCTGAGCTACGACCAGCCGGCCAAGGCCGCGGAAGTGATCCAGCGGGGCATCGGCAAGGGTGGCGTCAAGAACCTGGACGAGGCCGAATTGGCCCTGGGCCGGGCCTATCTCCAGGCGGGCAACAAGGCGGACGCCGCCAAGGCCTTTGCCCAGGTCACGAGTCCCGAGTTTGCCCAGCTGGCGAAGCTCTGGGCCATTCATGTTGGCCAGCTGCAGTAGTGAGTGGTAGGACGAGATCGATGTTGAAATCCCTGATGTTCGCAGTATCCGTCGCCGTGGGCGCGAGCCTCGCGTCCGGCAGCCTGCTGATGCCCGTGGCTGCCCATGCCGAGGCAGCCAAGGTCAGCAAGAAGGTGGGCGATCCCCTCAACGACGGCCTCGAGGCGGCCAAGAAGGGCCGGTATCCGGAAGCCCTGGACAAACTGAAGGCCGCCGACAGCGTCGCCGGCAAGACCGCCTATGAGCAGTACCTCATCAACGAGGCCTATGGCTTCGTCTATCTGAAGCAGCGCAAGTACTCGGCGGCGGCGGCAGCCTACGAGAAGAGCCTGAATTCCAGCGCGATGCCGGCCAACCAGGTCAATGGCCGCCTGAAGCAGCTCGCCCAGCTCAACTTCCAGAGCCCGCAGAACCTGAAGAAAGTGATCGAGTACGCCGACCGCTACCTGAAGGCCGTGGGCGGCCAGGATGCCGGGGTGCAGGCCATGCTGGGCCAGGCCTACCAGTTGTCCGGCAACGACCGGGCCGCCGTGGCCGCCATCAACCAGGCCATCAAGGTGGCCGGCAAGCCCGAGGAGAACTGGCTGCGCATCCTGCTGAAGAGCTACGTGAGCCTCGGCAATGCCAAGGGTGTCAGCGACACGACGCAGCGGCTGGTCAGGCTGTATCCCACCCAGGACAACTGGCGGCTGCTGTCCAATGAGCTGCGGCGCCAGGCCCAGGGCGACGACCGGACTGCGCTGAATGTCTATCGGCTGATGCGCGGCATCGGCATCATGGACAACCCGCAGGTTTGCCAGGAAGCCTCCATCATCGCGATCAAGTCCAACCTGCCCGCCGAGGCTGTTTCGACGATGGAGTATTGCATCGCGAACAAGGTCTTCGGCACCGACAAGGAGCCACGCAGCCAGCGCATCCTGGCTGATGCGATGAAGCGCTCGGCCGCGCAGGAACCGACGCTGGCAAGCCTCGCCAGTGCGGCGGGCAAGTCGGCCTCCGGTGAAGACTCGCTCAAGCTCGGCGAAATCCTGCTGAGCTACGGCCAGGCAGACAAGGCGATGGCCGCGGCGAAGCAGGCCCTGGCCAAGGGGGCTCCCGCGGACAGCGTCTGGATGCTGATCGGCCGGACACAGATCGCGCTCAAGAACCGCAACGAGGCCGTCAAGGCGTTCAGCCGCGTCAAGGGTGCCGACGCCAGCTCCGTCGCCGACCTCTGGGGTGTCTACGCCGGAAGGGCCTGAGTCCTTTTTTCCGGAGTCCTTTTTTCCGGAGTCCCTTCTTCCCGAGTCCGCCCTCCCCGCGCCGGTCCTTCCGGCGCGAATCCGCATCACGAGCGCCCTGCGCACCGGCTACAGCCGGTCGCGCAGGGCGTACCACGACATCCCGAGCTCGAATGTCCGACGGCGCAGCCATTCGCCGCCAGGGAAGCGCGCCGGCGCCATCCGGGCAAAGACATCAAACCGCTCCGCGCTGCCGGCCATGGCCTCCGCGATCAACCGGCCGGCCAGCGTGGCCGTGGCAACGCCATGGCCCGAGTATCCGTGCGCGAAATGGATATCCCGGGCCAGCCGCCCGACATGCGGCAGGCGGCTTGTCGTGACGGCAACGGTACCGCCCCAGGCGTGGTCGATGGCCACCGATGCGAGCTGCGGGAAGATCCTCAACATGTGGTGGCGGACGAACGACTTGAGGTCCGGTGGCGGGCTGCTGCCATAGGTCTCCCCACCGCCGAACAGCAGGCGGCCATCCGGCGACAGCCGGAAGTAGTTCACCACGAAGAAGGTGTCGTGCACGCAGGCCCGCCCGGCGATCAACCGCGCCGCCGCGTCGCCCAGCGGCGCGGTTGCCAGCTGGAAATTGTTGATCGGCATGGCGTAGCCGGACAGCCGCGGCTCGAGCTCCCCGATCTGGTCATTGCAGGCCAGCACGAGATGGCGGGCCCGCACCTCACCCGTGGCCGTGCGCACGATGATGGGCTTCGAGCCCG
>CAZMVP010000012.1:10895-13016 GCA_964569355.1 uncultured Chromatiaceae bacterium
CGGCGATGGAGAGATCGAAGAGCTGCCGCGCCGTTGCCTTGCCGAACCAGCGCTCGAGGTCCGCTTCGTCCCGCCGCTGGCCGGTGCCCAGCTGGCCACCATTGCGCCCCGAGGCGCCCTGGCCGATCCGGCCGGCCTCGAGCAGCACGACCCCGAAGCCACGTTCGGCAAGATGCAGCGCTGTCGACAACCCGGTATACCCGCCACCGACGACACAGGCATCGGCCGACGTGGAACCTTCAAGTGCCGGGTGCGGGTCGACTCCCCGGGCGGTTTTCCGGTACCACGACGAATCGCAGGTGTCGTCGGCGTTCATCCGCCCCGTGCATCGACATGAGCCGGGCCGAGGGCCGCCATCGTGCGATCGAGGGCCCGCCAGGCCTTCTCCACCAGCTCATCCAGTTCGGCCGTCGAGATCACGTAGGGTGGCGCGACGATCATGGTGTCGCCCACCGCGCGCATCACGAGGCCCTCCTCGATGCAGATGTCCCGGCAGCGCTCGCCGACCTTGAGTTCCTTGGCAAATCTCTGCCTGCTGCCCTTGCGGGACACCAGCTCGAGGCCGCCGATCAGCCCGATCGACCGCGCCTCGCCCACCAGATGGTGTTCCCCGAGTTTCCGCCAGCGGTCGCTGAACGCCGGAACCACGGTGTCATGCACGTGCTGCACCAGTTTCTCGTCGCGCATGACCTTGAGCGTGGCAAGGGCCACCGCGCACGGCACCGGGTGCCCCGAGTACGTGAAGCCGTGGTGGAATTCCCCGCCCCGGTCGACCAGCACCTCGGCCACGCGATCGCCGACGAGCAGGCCACCCAAGGGCTGGTAACCGGAAGTCACGCCCTTGGCAAAGGCGATCAGGTCCGGGCGGATCCCGTAGTGCTGCGTGCCGAACCACTGGCCGAGCCGGCCGATCCCGGTGATCACCTCGTCGGCCACGAGCAGGATGCCGTAGTGGTCGCAGATCCGCTGGATCTCCGGCCAGTACGAGGCCGGCGGAATGATCGCGCCGCCCGCGCCCTGCACCGGCTCGGCGATGAACGCGGCCACCCGGTCGACACCGGCCTCCTCGATCGCGGTGGCGAGCTGGCCGGCGATCTTCCGGCCGAAGGCCTGCGGGTCGGCGGCGCTGTCGCCTGAGCCGGCCAGGCCGAACCAGTAGGGTTGCTCGATGTGCAGGATGTCCGGTATCGGCAGGCCGGCCTGCGCATGCATCCACGGCATGCCGGACAGGCTGGCGCCACCGATGGTGCTGCCATGGTAGCCGTTGCGGCGCGCAATGATGATCTGCTTCCCGGGCTTGCCGAGCAGCCGCCAGTAGTAGCGCACCAGCCGGATCACGGTGTCGTTGGCCTCGGAACCGGAATTCGTGAAGAACACGTGGTTGAAGCCGGGCGGCGCCACGGCGCAGAGCTCGCGCGAGAGCTCGATGGCCGGCGGATGGGTGCACTGGAAGAAGCTGTTGTAGTACGGCAGCTCGCGCAACTGCTTCACGGCGGCCTGCACGAGCTCTTCCCGGCCGTAGCCGAGGTTGACGCACCAGAGCCCGGACATCGCATCCAGTATCTGGCGGCCTTCGGCATCGTTGATGTAGACGCCGCTCGCGCTCGTGATCACCCGCGTGCCGCGCCTGCCGAGTTCCCGATGATCGGTGAACGGATGCAGGAAGTGCTGCCGGTCCGTTTCCTGCCATCTCGCCAATCGCTTGTTCATCGGGACATCCGCAGCCAATCAGACATTGAGGAGCAGGAACTCCCGCTCCCATGGTGAAATCACCTCGAAATAGGCTTGGTATTCCTGCCGCTTCATCGCGCTGTAGACGCTGACGAAGCGTTCGCCGAGCTTGGCCCGCAGCTGCTCGCTATGCTCGAGTTCATCGAGTGCATCCGACAGGCTGCCGGGCAGCGCGAACGGGCGCTTGTAGGCGTTGCCCTGCTCCGGGTAGCCGGGCCGCAGGTTCTCCTCGATGCCGAGCAACCCGGCGGCCAGCTCGGCGGCGATCGCCAGGTACGGATTGACGTCGGCCCCGGCGATCCGGTTCTCGATCCGGCGATTCTGCGGGTCCGCATGCGGCACGCGCAGGCCCGCCGTCCGGTTGTCGTAGCCCCATTCCAGGTTGATCGG
>CAZMVP010000012.1:13116-14613 GCA_964569355.1 uncultured Chromatiaceae bacterium
GTCGTGCGCTTGAAGAGGAACATCTGGTCCGACAGCTCGACCGGCGGGCCGTGCTGGAAATTGATCTCGAGCTGCGCCGTGCCGGTTTCATGCGCCAGGTTGTCGACGTGCAGGCGCTGCACCTCGCAGTAATCGTAGATGTCCTCGATGAACGGCTCGAACTCGTCCACGGCATCCATGCTGTAGGGCTGCCGCACCGTTTCCTTGCGCCCCGAGCGTCCAATGGGTGGCTCCAGCGGATAATCGGAATCCGCATTGCGCTTGACGAGGTAGAACTCGATCTCCGGCGCCACGATTGGCCAGAGCCCGCGCGCATGGAACATGGCCTCGATGCGTTTCAGCACCTGGCGCGGCGCGATGTCGATCGGCTCGTCCTCCGGGGTGTAGCAGTCGTGGATCACGCAGCAGGTTGGTTCCTCGCCCCAGGGCACGAGGCGCAGCGTGTCCAGGTCGGGTTTCGCCACCATGTCGCGGTCCGCCGGGTCGACGACGCCTTCGTCGAGGTAATCGTCGATGAACTCGCCGGTCACCGACTGGATGAACACCGATTCCGGCAACCGCATGCCGCCCTGCTCGGTGAACTTGCGGGCCGACATGTACTTGCCGCGCGCCACGCCGGCCATGTCCGGCACCACGGCCTCGACCTCGTCGATGCGCTGCTCCGTCAGCCATTGGCGGAGCTGCTCGTCGGTCATCCTGTTGTCGACACTCATGCGTGGTAGCTCCGGCACGCGGCGCCGAACGCCGCAAACATCGCCATCGACACCTCGTTGTCCCGGACCTGCCATTCGGGGTGCCATTGCACGCCCAGCACGAATCCAGCGGCATCCTCGACCGTCACTGCCTCGACGAGGCCATCCGGTGCATGGGCTTCTGCCTTGAGGCCCCTGCCGAGCTGGTCGATGCCCTGCGAGTGCACCGAATTGACCGTGGCCCCCGGGCGGCCGGTGATCTGCGCCAGCAATCCGCCCGGGCTGAATTCCACCGCATGGGCGGGGCCGTACTGGACCTCGACGGGCACGTCCTTGCCACCGCGATGGTCCAGGAACCCGGGGACATTGTGCACCTCCTGGTGCAGGGTGCCGCCAAACGCCACGTTCAGTTCCTGGACGCCGCGGCACAGCGCGAAGAGCGGCATGCCGCGCCGGATGACTTCCGGGATCAGGCGGAATGCGGCATCGTCGCGATCGGGATCGTGCAGGGTTCCGGGCCGGTCCGAGGGGCCCGCATAGCGCGCGGGCTCCACGTTGGACGGTGAACCGGTCAGCAGGATGCCGTGCAGCGAATCGAGGGCGTCGCGGATGTCGAAGGCCTCATTCATCGCGGGACCGAAGGCCGGCAGGCCGACGGGATAGCCGCCGGCTGCAACGGCAACGGCGATCAGGTACTTCTCGCCCTGGACCTGGAACACATGGTGGCCGAGGGTGCGTCGATCAGAAATCACGCCGATGAGGGGCTGAGTCCCGCGCATAGGCAAACTACGGTGCCAGACGCGCA
>CAZMVP010000012.1:14713-20415 GCA_964569355.1 uncultured Chromatiaceae bacterium
GTCGGGTTGCGTTCGGCCCGTCCGGCTTCCTCCGGATCGATGCCCGGCGCCAGCGCAAGGCGCAGCGAGGACAGCGCCGGCAGGTGCTTCTCCGCCTCTCGCTGGAGCCTTTCGGTGAGCACGGCGGCCTCGCGCACGAGCAGCGAATCATCCACTACCACGTCGGCCTCCGCGTGCAGGCGATGGCCGATCCAGCGGGTGCGCACGTTCTGCACGCCGCGCACGCCGGCCACATGTTCGCCGGCGTGGCGCAACAGGGCGGTAAGCTCCGGCTCCGTGCCATCGAGCGCCCGCACGAAGACGGTCCTCGCCGACTGCCAGACGATGCCGAAGATCATCAGCGTGATGACGCCACCGATGACGGGGTCGGCCAGCGGGAAACCCAGCCAGACGCCGATGGCGCTCGCCACGACGGCGAGGCTCGCCAGCCCGTCGACCCGCGCGTGGTAGCCGTCGGCGACCAGCGCCGCGCTGTTGATCTCGCGACCCACGCGGATGCGGAAGGCCGCCACGGCCTCGTTGCCGAGGAAGCCGATCACGCCGGCTGCCGCCACGGCGGCGGGCAGGCGGATGGCCTGCGGATGGATCAGGCGCTCGATCGTTTCGTAGCCGGCCACGAGCGCGCTGAACAGGATCACGGCGACGATGGCCATGCCGGCGAGGTCCTCGACGCGCCCGAGACCGTAGGTGAACTGGTCGCTGGGTTTGCGACGGGCGAACAGGAAGGCGATCCACAGCGGTATCGCCGTGGCCGCATCGCCGATGTTGTGGATCGTGTCGGCGAGCAGCGCCACGCTGCCGGAAACCACGACCACCGCCACCTGCAGGACCGCGGTGACCGCCAGGATCGCGAAGGACCACTTGATGGCCCAGATGCCGCGCGCGGTCGTCGAAATCGTCGGGTCGACCACGCCGTGGGTGTGGGTATGACCCTGCGCGTGGTCATGGCCCTCCCCACCGAAGCCCAGCCAGTGCAGCACCGAGTGCAACATCCAAGCCTTCCTGGATCGGCCCCAGGCTATTCGGTATTGGTACGGGCGCGAGGTTTCAGGTCGTTGTAGTGGGGTCGCATCCCGGCCAGTTCGGCCTGGCTGAACTTCGAAGCGGCATGGGTCACGATCACGCCCTTGGCCACGCGGGCCTTGCCGGCCGTGGCGGGATGTGCCGTGGCCGCCGTCGCAGCTGGTGCCCTGGCCTTGCCGGTGGCCGGGCCCGGACCGGCAAACGCCAGCGTGGCACCGGCACCAAGGCCCACGATGGCAGTGAGCATGAACGGCAGGTAGCGATGACGCAGTGCTGACATAAGCGTGTACTCCGGGATACCGGACTCCATTCTGCCATGGCAAGCTATCAGTCATGCCTGATTCCGCACCGTCCGCGCACGACACGCGCGAAATCGTCACCCTCCAGGGTCATATCCTCAAGCAGCAATCCCGGCATCCGGAAGCCACGGGAACCCTGTCGTGGATCCTGTCGGCCATGTCCATTTCCGCAAAGATGATCAGTGCCCAGGTGCGTCGCGCACGGCTGGTGGACGTACTCGGCGCAGTCGGCAGCGAGAACGTGCAGGGGGAGCAGCAGCAGAAGCTCGATGTCATCGCCAACGAGATCCTGTTGCGCACGCTCGGCGGCCGCGAAGGCGTGGCCATCGTGGCCTCGGAGGAGAACGAGGAGCCGGTCATCCTGCGCCACGACGCGGATGGCGAGCGCCGCTACTGCGTGCTCTTCGACCCCCTCGACGGCTCGTCGAACCTCGACGTCTGTGGCGCCGTCGGCACGATCTTCAGCATCCTGCGCCAGGACAGGCGCGCGGCCCGCGCCGAGGACTCACTGCTCCAGCCCGGCCGCAACCAGGTGGCCGCCGGCTACATCCTGTACGGACCCTCGACGGTACTGGCCCTGACCATCGGGCTTGGCGTCGACCTGTTCGTGCTGGATCCGGCCATCGGCGCCTTCGTCCGCGTGCAGGAGGGCCTGAAGATCCCGGCTGCCGCGAAGAGCTACTCGGTGAACGAAGGCAACCGCCTGACCTTTCCCGATGGCTACCAGCGCTATCTCGCCTTCGCCCAGCAACAGACCTACTCGAGCCGCTATGCCGGCGCGATGGTCGCCGACGTGCACCGCATCCTGCTGAAGGGCGGCGTGTTCCTGTACCCACCGACGGCCAAGGCGCCGAAGGGCAAGCTCCGCCTGATGTACGAAGCCAACCCGATGGCCTGGCTCGTCGAGCAGGCCGGCGGCCAGGCGCTGGCGGCGCCCGGTGAACGGATCCTCGACGTGCAGCCCACCGACATCCACCAGCGCACGCCGGTGATCCTCGGCAGTCCTGCCGAAGTGGCGGCCGTCGTGCGTCATCTCGAAGCAGCCCGCTGAAGCAGCCACGGCCAAGGCACGGCCAAGCCACAGCTTGACGCGATCCGGCCGACCGACTAACTTGGCCGCCGTTCCTGCCGGTGCCCGACGATCAGCCAGGTCGAAGGGTTTAACGGGAAGTGCGGTGCGTCGGTCTCCCCTCGAAATCAAGGAGCCGGCAACGCCGCCGCTGCCCCCGCAACGGTAAGCGCAGGATCAGGATCATCACACGAGCCACTGGGCCTTAGGGCCTGGGAAGGCGATGATCCCGGAACGATGCAGGGCACGCGAAGCAGCGTGTCCTCCATGGTTTCCCCGCGCGAGCCCGTATACCGGCCGGCAGGTGTCATTGGATCGTCAGGTCTCGGGTGGAGGCCGCGTGACGGCACGTGCCCTGCTGCCTGTTCGGCCCAGAGACCATGTGATCGTTCGCCGTACTCCCCCTTTGGCCTGCATGCACCGCGCTCGGGTGTGAGCGCGCAAAGGGGAGACCATCGTGCACAAACCGGACGTGATTCCATCGATCGCCCTGCTGGCCCTGCTGGCCGGCATTCCTCCACTTCAAGCCGCGGAGCTGTCCGACGCCATCGTCGTGACGGCTTCGCGCATCCCGATTCCGCTGGCAGCGGCGGGCAGCTCGGTCTCGGTGATCGACCGGCGGCAGATCGATGCCCGCGAGGCGCTGTTCGCCGCCGACCTGCTGGCCGACGTGCCCGGCGTGGCACTCAGCCGCTCCGGCGGCATCGGCTCGCAAACCCAGTTGAGGCTCCGCGGCGCCGAAGCCAACCAGGTACTGGTGCTGATCGACGGCATCGAGGCCAACGACCCGGCCGGCAACGACGAATTTGCCTTCCAGGACCTCACCAGCTGGGACGTCGAACGGATCGAAGTCGTGCGCGGGCCGCAGAGCGCACTCTGGGGCAGCGATGCGCTGGCCGGCGTCGTCAACATCATCACCCGCCAGCCCACCGACCGGTTTTCCGCGCACGGCTTTGCCGAAGGCGGCAGCTTCGACACCTGGTCGGGCGGTGCGCGCGTGTCGGGCAAGGTGCTCGGTGCCCGCAGCGGCTTGTCGGTGTCCCGCGTCGACTCCGACGGGATCAACAACTCCCGCAGCGGCAGCGAACGGGATGGCTACGAAAACACCACCGCCACGCTGTCGCTGGCCGGCAGCCCCGTCGACGGGCTCACGCTGGATTTCCTCGGCCGCTACAGCGACACCACCAAGGCCTATGACACCACCGATTTCATGGTGACCGGGCTCCCGGCCGACAGCGGCGACGTGACCGACGTCGACCTCGGCTACTTCCGCGCCGGCGGCCACCTCTCGCGCCGGGGCGGCCAGTGGACCCAGCAGCTCAAGGCCACCTGGACCACGACCGACACGCACGACCACAACGAGTTCGGACCCAACGGCGCGACGGCTGCCGACAAGTACGGCGCGTACTACCAGACCACCTGGCATTTCGGCCCGCCATCGGCACAGTCCTCCAGCGGGGCCGGCGCTCCCGGCAATGCGATCACCTTCGCACTCGACCACGAGCGGGAGGAATTCCGCCAGCGCGGCACGGCCACGATGTTCGGCGATCCCAACCAGGACCAGGACATGGACACCACCGGCATCGCCGCGGAACTGCTGCTGCAACCGCTGCAGCGGCTGTCGGTGTCCCTGAGCGGCCGCTATGACCACAACAGCGAGTTCGACAGCGTCGGCACCGTCCGGGCCACGACCGCATGGACCACGGCCACCACCGGCACGAAGCTCCACGCGAGCATCGGCACCGGCCAGAAATCGCCGACCTTCATCGAGCGCTTCGGCTACTACACGGACCAGTTTGCCGGCAACCCGGACCTGAAGCCCGAGACTTCCCGGGCCTGGGAGCTGGGTTTCGAGCAGAAGCTGCTGCCACAACGCTTCGGCGACCGGTTCAGCATCGGCGCCACCTACTTCCATGCGGACCTCGAGGACGAGATCAACGGCTTTGTCTTCGATCCCGGCCTCGGCATGGCCACGGCGGAGAACCTGGACGGCACGAGCCGGCGGCACGGCGTCGAAGTCACGGCCACGGCCCGTCTCGCCGAGGGGCTGGCGCTGACCGGCGCCTACACCTACACCGATGCGCGGCAACCGGACCCCGTCACGGGCAGCGAGATCCGCGAGATCCGCCGGCCCCGGCATGTCGCCAGCCTGAACCTCGACTGGCGCTTCCTCGACGATCGCGCCGAGCTCAATGCCAACCTCAACTACATGGGCCAGCAGGACGATTACTTCTTCGAGGTCACGCCGCCCTATGCCACGCAGACGGTCAGCCTCGACAGCTACTACCTGCTCGGCCTCGCGGCGAGCTGGCGGATCACCGACCACCTGCGCCTGTACGGCCGGCTGGAGAACGCGCTGAATGACGACTACGAGAACCTGTACGGCTACAACACGCCGCGCCGGAGCGCGTACGCCGGCCTGCGCGTGGACTTCTGACACCCGAGGCCGCGCAGCGTAGACTGGAGCCGGCACTTGCCGGGGGGCACGACTTGCCGGGGCATGCATGGGTAATCGGCTTTCGAAGATCTACACGCGCACGGGCGACAACGGCAGCACGGGACTCGGTGACGGGTCCCGTGTGCCCAAGGACTGCCCGCGGGTGGAAGCCTTCGGCACCGTCGACGAGCTGAACGCCTGCATTGGCGTGGTGCTTGCCGCCCCCGGCGTGCCGGCCGGGATCGCGGAGCCGCTCGCTTCGATCCAGCATCGGCTGTTCGACCTGGGCGGCGAACTGGCCGTGCCCGGCCGCGACGTGATGCTGGCGAGCGACAGCCACGACCTCGAGTCCATCCTCGACCGGCTGAACAGCGACCTGCCGGCCCTGAAGGAATTCATCCTTCCAGGCGGCTCGCCGGCGGGCGCGGCCTGCCATGTCGCCCGGGCCGTGTGCCGGCGCGCCGAACGCCAGGTGATCCGCCTGCGTCAGGCCGAGGCCGTGAATGCCGAATCGATCCGCTACCTGAATCGCCTCTCCGACCTGCTGTTCGTCATGGCACGCGTGTTGTGCCGGCAGGATGGCGGCAACGAGATCCTCTGGCAGCCGCGCCGGAAGCCGGCGCCGGAACAGGCAGGCTGAAGCCGGTCACGACACCGCCCGGGCCGCAACACCGCTCAAGCCGCCGGACCGTTCAGCGCCACGCACAAGGCCCGGATGCCTTCCAGCAACCGGGGCCCCGGCACGGCCAGCAGCGTCGGATCGATCACGAAGAGCCGGTGGTTCGCGACGGCGGGCAGCATGCTCCATGGCTTCCAGATATCGACCGGGGAGCCGGAAGCCGGACGCGCCGGTCCCGGCGTGTAATCGCTCGCC
>CAZMVP010000012.1:20515-24435 GCA_964569355.1 uncultured Chromatiaceae bacterium
GCCCCGGCACGTCGGCAAAGACATTCACGCCGCCGCAGAGTTCGATGGCCTGGCCGATGAACTGCCGGCGATTCACGGTGACGAGCGGTTGCGCCGCGATCTGGTAGAACACGCGGCCGGGATGCGCGTGGGCATACCTGGCCTCGAGCGCCGCGAGGCCTTCGCGCCACTGTCCCGCAGCCGCGGATGCCGCGGGCAGGGTGCCGGCCAGCCGCCCGATCAGCTCGATCTGCTCCCCGATGTCCGCCAGCTCCCGCGGCTCCAGGTCGACGACGCGATAGCCAAGCTCACGCAAGCGGGCCAGCATCGCCGGTGAATTGCCGCTCGGCCAGCCCAGTATCAGGTCGGGATGGAGCGTGGCCAGGATTTCGAGATCGACGCGGAAGGCATCCCCCACGCGGGGCAGCGCGCGGGCCGCAACGGGCTCGTCGCTGAAGGCGACCGCCCCCACGAGTCGCGAGCCCGCGCCAGCCGCATAGGCAAGCTCGGTCAACGCCGGCGACAATGCCACGATCCGCTGCGCCGGCGGTGGCGACGGTGGGGCTTCGCCGGCCGGGGCCGTGGCCCCGGAATCACAGCCGGCGATCATGGCCACGACGCCGGCAATCGTCACGAACGCAAGCGCGAATCGGCGGACAGGCGGGAAGTTGCGCCCTGCCCGCGGGCTGCCGTCAGGCGACCCAGTCATAGAGTGTCAGCACGGCGATGACCGGGCACCAGATCATCCACAGCGTGCGCATGACCAGCGCCCGTGCACCGCGGACCCGATCCATGGCCTCTTCCCGGTCACTGGCATCCAGCGCCCCGCGCCCCGAGGCCGCCGTGCCCACGCGCGCCATGATCTCGGCGGAGCCATCCGCCAGTGGCAGCGTGGCCTCGCGGCCGCGATTGCGCCAGCCGGCGATCGCATCCTCGAAGTTCCCGGCCAGCGCATAACCCAATGCCAAGAGCCGCGACGGCACCCAGGCGAACAGGCCGTGCACGAGGCGTACGGCAGACATGGCCGACACGGCTACCTCGCCAGGTTCCGGCTCCTGCACGCGCAGGGCGGCCGACTTCAGCGCCACGCGATGGCGCAGCAGGTCGAGCACGCGGAACGCCCAGGCCCCGCTCGGCCCCAGGACCAGGAACCAGAACACCACGCCGAAGATCCGGTTGTTGGCCTGGACGTAGATGGCCCGCTCGACGGCCTCGTTGTCCTTCGCCAGCGGGACCGGCGACGGAGACTCGAGCAACTGCGCCGCCACCTGCAGCCGGGCCGCTTCATCGTCCGAGCGCAGCGCCACGAGGTACTCCTCGACCTCGTCATCGAGGTCCCGTGGCCCGAGCGAAAACAGCAGCACGACCACCGAGAACAGGAAATACGGGATCTGCAGCATCTCGTCGTGGAGCGCGGCCGCCAGCAGGGCAACGGGCAACACCAGCAGCGCCGCCAGCACGCAGGTCAGCGCGATCGCCACCGCCTTGCGCAGCGATCCGCCCGATGCCCCCGGTGCTGCCTGCAAGCGGCGCAGGAAGGCATCGAGGAGCGGATCCAGCCACTGGAAGGCCCGCAGGTGGAACAGGTGCGTGAGCATCCGTTCGACGGCCAGGCCCAGCAGCAAGGCGAGGAAATTCATGGATGCATTCTAGCGGGGCTTCTTCGCCCGTGGCCCGGCCGTCGCGCGCACGGCCAGGAGCCGCCGCAATCGTGGCCAGTCGAACGCCGGTCCTGGATCGGTCTTGCGACCCGGTGCCACGTCGCTGTGGCCGACGATCTCCGCGCGGGCGAGCGAGGGCAGGCGCCGCCGCATCAGGCGGATCACCACGGCCAGCCGGCGGTACTGCTCCGGCGTGTAAGGCAGGTCGTCGACGCCTTCGAGTTCGATGCCGATGGAATAATCATTGCACCGCCGACGCCCCTGCCAGACTGATTCGCCGGCATGCCAGGCCCGGCGATGCAGGGGCACGTACTGCACGACCTCGCCCTGGCGGCGGATCAGCAGGTGGCTTGAAACACGCAACCCGGCGAGCTGCAGGAAGTAGGGATGCGCCGCCGGGTCGAGCCGGCCCTGGAAGAGCTCGTCGATCGCCGGTCCACCGAACGACCCGGGTGGCAGGGAGATGCCATGGACGATGAAAAGCGTCGGCTCCGCGCCGTCCGGCCGGGCATCCTGGTGGGGCGAAGGCACCTGTCGTGCGCCATGGATGAGCCCCGCGGCCACGTCGAGGCCCAGCCGCGGCAACGGCGGTGGCCGTGTCCGGATCACCCGCCGGGTCGGTGATAATCGCCGCATGCAACGTCCCCGAATCCATGTTCCGGACACGCTGCGCGCCGGAACCACCCATGTGCTGCCCGAGGCCGGCGCCGCCCACGTGGTCCGGGTCCTGCGGCTGGCCGCCGGCGATCCTATCATCCTGTTCAACGGCACCGGTGTTGACTACGACGCCGTGCTCAAGACCGTGGCGAAGAGCGGCGTGACCGCCGAGCTTGGCCAGGGCCATGCCGTCGACCATGAATCCCCGCTCGGGATCCTGCTGTTGCAGGGCGTCAGCCGTGGCACCCGCATGGATATCGTGATGCAGAAGGCGACCGAACTCGGCGTGCAGGCCATCCAGCCGGTCCTGGCCGAGCGGACCGTCGTGCGCCTCGATGACGGGCGGGCGGCAACGCGGCTCGCCCACTGGCGGCGCATCGTGGTCAGTGCCTGCGAGCAATGTGGCCGGTCGGTGGTGCCTGAAGTCCATCCACCCGTGTCGATGGAAGCGGCACTTGCCGGCCTGGCACCCGACGCGCTGCGGCTGACCCTGGATCCGGGCGCCGACGGCAACGTGCGGACGCTGCTCGCGGGTCGCCGCAAGGTCGTGCTGGCCGTCGGTCCCGAAGGCGGCTTCAGCGAGGCCGAGATCCGCGTGCTCGCCGATGCCGGCTTCAAGGGCCTGCGCCTCGGGCCGCGCATCCTGCGCACGGAAACCGCGCCGCTCGCGGCGCTGGCGGTCCTGCAGTTTGCCGGTGGCGACCTGGGCGGGGATTGAAGTCGCGGGCTGCTACGAAAGCACTTCGAGATCGGCCTGCAGCATCTCGTGGATCAGGGTCTCGATCACCTCGAGGTCCGGGATCAGCGGATACTCGTTGATCATCCGGATCTGGCAGATGACCGGCCCGTTCTCCGGCCATGCCTGGCGCATGGCCGGCTGCAGGACCTCGCGGTTGACGCGCACGAGCTGCGGAAAGCCCTCGGTCAGCAGGCCGAAGAAGCCGCAGGCCAGCTGCCCGCCGATCGCATTGAAGATGACCACGCGGGTCCGCCCGCCCGGCTCGGCCGGCGTCAGGCCTGCCAGTTCCTCGAAGGAAGCCACCGGCACCTGCCGGCCGTTCCACGGCAACAGGCCGCGGAACCACCGCGGGGCATGGTCCGGCAGCGGCAGCGGCGCGTAGCGGACGACCTCGGCCACGCAGGCGCGCGGCAGGATCAGCCGTTCCTGGTTCAGCGGTACGAGGAGGCTGTAGAGCTCGTCTTGCGCGTTGCTCATGTGGCCGCGAGTTGCTGCTGGACGGCCTGCAACAGCTCGCGCTCCTGGTAGGGCTTGCCGAGGTAATCGTTCACGCCGATCTCGATGGCCCGCGCGCGATGCTTCTCGCTGACGCGCGAGGTGACCATGATGATCGGCACGCCGGCCATGCCCGCGTCATTGCGCACATGGCGGGCGAACTCGTAACCATCCATCCGCGGCATTTCCACGTCCAGCAGGATGATGTCGGGCCGGTGGTCCTGCAGCACCGTGATGGCCTCGACGCCATCCTTGGCGGTGACGACATGGAAACCGTTGCGCTCCAGCAGGCGCTGGGTCACGCGGCGCATCGTGATCGAGTCGTCGACCACGAGCGCGGTCAGCTTCTTCCGTTCAGGCAGCACTTCCGGCGGCGGCATGTCCGGCGC
>CAZMVP010000013.1:0-7685 GCA_964569355.1 uncultured Chromatiaceae bacterium
GGCGGGCTGATGTACCACGCATACTCCGGTCCCATCATGTCCATCGACAGCGCGATCTCGGCGTCACTGTAGTTCTTGAAGAGCGCAATCTTGTCCCGCAGCTCCTGGAACAGGGCCGGGGCCATCTTGTGCTTCATGTCGTGCATGATGCGGCCCTCGGCATCGGGCGCCATGTCCATCTTCGAGTGGTCCATCGAACCCATGTCCATCTTCGAGTGGTCCATCGAACCCATGTCCATCTTCGAGTGATCCATGCCCTCCATCGAGGACTGGTCGGCATGGCTCACGGACGGGGTAGCGGCCAGCAGCAACGCGACTGCACCGGCGGAAAACAGGGTGGTGGCGAATCTCGAGGGCATCGCCATTGACGGGGATCCGATCATGGTCATTCTCCAGGCCACGGAAGCATTAGGAAAGTGAACAGGGTTATAAGCGGGAGGCAGATACTAGTCAGGTTGTCCGCCACTAAGCAACTGCCTGCCGAAGAACCGCCAGATCTCCTCCGCAGCCGGGACATCGTGGCTGGTGCGCCCGAAGATCCGCGGCATGCGCTTTTCCGCGTGCGGAATGGTGTGTCCGCCGCCGTGGATCGTGATGAGGTCCACTTCGGGCCGGTTTTCGACCGACCAGACGCGACGACTTGCCACAGTCCCGTCGGCGGGATCGGCATCCGGATAGCGATGTTCGAACGGCGGTTCCGCATGGCCGGCGAGATGGCTGAAGTAGTCGGCGGTGGCCTCGGCAGACTGCACCGCACCGCGGCGATTGAAGGAGCCAAGCGACCGGATCTCGCCACCGTCATAGGGGCTGACGGGATCCGCGTCGCCATCGATGATCATGACGGGAACCGCCTTGCCGCTGGCATGGCAGGTCGAATTGGCCGCGGTCGGCAGGCTGGCCGCCACGGCGGCGATCCCCGCAACGAAGTCGGGCGCTTCCAGCGCCAGCCGGAAAGCCATGTGGCCGCCATTGGAAAATCCCGCGGCGAATACGGCGCCTGCGTCAATTTGCCGCCCGCCCAGCGCCGGGTCGCCTGCCAGGCGGGCGACGACTGCGCGCAGGAAACCCACATCGTCGATGCGCGATCGCGACGATGAGTCATCCATGCCCCGGCGGCAATCGTGCCACTGTCGATCCACCCCCTGCGGGTAGACAACCAGCATGCCCTCGCGATCCGCGATCTGCTCGAAGGCCCAGGCGGTGTCCCGACGCATCCGCTGGGCCGTGCCTCCCGAGCCATGCAGCACCAGCACCACCGGCGTCGGGCTGATGATCTTCCTCGGCACGTAGACGAGGAACGATCGCGACTGGCCATCGAACTCCAGCCGTCGCTTCACGACCGATCCCGTCAGTTCCGGCTGCGGAAAGTCCGGCGTGTGCCAGCCCCACCACCAGAACGCCAGCCCCCCGCCGGCGAGCAGCAGCAACAGCGCCCCGACCGACGGCAGCAGCCATCCCTTGCCAGGCCCGCCCCACCCACGCATCAGCCGGACTCCCGGCCGAAGCCCTTCAGGTATTCATTCCAGCGCCGATCGACCAGTGCGAAGCTGTCCGGCGCACCCTTGACGAGCAGGTCGAGGTTCAGCGGCGGCCACTGCTTCGGACCGCCTTCGGCTTCGAGCTGACGGGTGGCATCGATCACGATCTTGCTCGACAACGCCCATTTCGCCCGGCTGGGATCCGGCATCATCATCTGCGTCTGCGGGATCAGCAGGCTGGCCGCTGGTTGCCAGCGGGCACTGAGCACGTGGAGTATCTGGCTGGGATCGAGGATGTCGATGTCATCGTCGACCACGATCACCACCTTGTTGAGCCCGGCATTGGCCGCGAGGCACTGGCCGGCCGACATGCCCTCGCCCGGCAGGCGCTTGTCGATGCTGATCACCACGAGCCCGTTGGCCCCGCGCGGCGAGATCAGGCCCCTCAAGTTCGGTATCAGCTGGCGGTACTTGAAGAAGTTGGCCGCCGTCTGCGGTCCGCGGGGCATGTCGCAGGTGAGTCCGGTGAAGGAATTCAGGATCCACGGCTTCTCGCGGTGGGTGACGCACTGGATGTCCATGTAGAAGTTGTTGGGCTTCTTCGGGCCGAGGTAGCCGTACATCTCGCCGTAGGGACCTTCGTCCATGCCCTTGTCGAGCGGCACCAGGCCCTCGATGATCATCTCGGCGTGGGCCGGCACGCGGATGTCGCTGGTCTCGCATTTCACGACTTCCAGCGCCCGGCCGCGCATGCCGCCGGCAAACTCCAGTTCGTCTTCGCGGAAGCCGGCCATCTTCGTGCTGCTGGCGCAGAAGGTGTACGGATCGGCGCCGACGGCAATCGCCATCTTCGCGACCTTGTCACCGCGCTGGCGCATGGCATTGAGGATGCGGAAACCGTGCTGGCTCGGCTCCGGATTGACACTGATCCGCCGCGGGCCCTGCACCTGGCAGCGGTAGGTCCCGGTGTTCTTGCCGATCTCCGGGTCATCGAGGATGACCGACGTGATGTTGATGTACCGGCCGCCATCGGCCGGGTTGTTCTTCAGCCAGGCAAACTTTTCGATGTCGATGTCATCACCCTTCAGGATGACCTGCTTGCAGGGCGCGCTGGCGGGATCATCGATCTCGACCGGCGGGATCCGCCGCCAGTTGCCGCCACCATCCAGCCGCTGCTCGAGGGCCTCGAGCACGGCGTGGTACATCCGGCGATGGTCGTTCGTGACATCGGCGACGCCAAACAGCACGGCTTCGTCAGGCCAGCGGCCATAGGCATTGGCCACCAGCGGCCCGTCGTGCCATGTCCCGTTGATGCGGATCCGGTCGACGATGAATGCCGGCGCGTCCTCGATGCCGAACTTCTCGATGAGGCGGTAGGCGAAGGCCGTCACCTCGTACTGGTCCTGGTCCATTTCGGCGACGCGCAACACGCGGCCGCGCCGATCCAGCTCGTTGATGTAATCCCGGACGGAATCGATGGAGATGGCATTCATGGCACGGCTCCCGAAGTTCGCGCAAAGGTTGCCTGCAGGAGGCAGCACCGGTTGCATGGCGGCTTGTTGGCGCACGATACACTGCAACTTCCGGCAGGCAGAAGTGGGCCAGGCAAATGCTGTTCGTTGTCCTCGGTAGCATCGCGGCGATCTGGCTTGCGGCCATCGTCTATGCCTACTGGCCTGCCGGGCAGCCCGAAGTCCCGGCGAGCAGGCTGGCCGGTCCCGCAGACCGATTCATCCGGGTCGATGGGCTCGACCTGCGCTATCGCAGCTGGGGCCGGCCGGACAGCCGGAAACCGACGGTGCTCCTGGTCCACGGATTTGCCAATTCCCTGCAGAGCTTCCGGCTGCTCGCCCCGCTGCTCGAGAATCGCTGCCACGTGGTGGCCTTCGACATGCCGGGCTACGGCCTGTCGGACAAGCCGGCACCATTCGATTACCGGAACCCGCACCAGGCAGCCATCACTTCGCGCCTGATCGAGGCGCTGGACCTGAAGCAGGTGGTGGTCGCCGGCCATTCGCTGGGCGGTGCCATCGCGCTCCGGGTGGCGCTGCTGTCACCGGCGGTGGTCGGGCTCGTGGTCATGAACCCGGGCATCATCACGACCGGAGTGCCGGCGCTGGCCAAATTCCCCGTATTCCCGATGCCCCGCCTGCAGGCCCGGCTGTTCGCCAACCCGGGATTCCGCGGCCGGCTGCTGCGCGGCTCATTCGTGAATCCGGCGATCGTCACCGATGAGGTCGTCCGGGACCTTGGCCTGGCGGCGATGAGCGAGGGCTACCGGCGCGGCATGACGGCGCTGATGGGCCAGTACAATGAGGCGGATGAGCTGTCACTGCTGTCGGAGCTTGCGGTGCCCTCGCTGATCGTCTGGGGCGCGGAGGATCGCGGCAAGCCGGCCGGAGAGTTCGATGAACTCAAGGCCAGGATGCCGCGGAACACCGCCGTGCTGGTGCCCGGCGTCGGGCATTACGTCCACGAGGAGGCGCCGGAGGCGACGGCGGCCGCGATGCTGGCTTTCACCGATCGACTGACGGGGACTGGCCATGGCCACGGGTAATCGACGCGAATACACCATCGGCACGCTGGCCAGGCGGGCGCGCGTCGCCACGTCGGTGCTCCGCTACTATGAAAAGGAAGGCCTGCTGGTACCCAGTCGGCGCACCGGCTCCGGATACCGCGTGTATGACGCCGATGCCGAGCGCACGCTGCTGTTCATCAACCGGGCCAAGCGCCTTGGCTTCTCGCTGGAGGATATCCGGCAGTTCCTGGCCGCCGGCCGGGTCGAGGGCAGCGCCGCAAGATCCGGCAAGCCGCAGGATGTCGCGCGAATCGCCGAGGACCGGTTCCTCGAGATCGAACGGCGCCTGACCGAACTTCTGGTGTTGCGTCACGAGCTGGAGGTCTTCCTGCGGGAGATGTCCGAGCAGCTGCCGGCGGCAGACGGTGCGAGGCGCCTGTACCGGCGCCTGATCGATCAGGTCTGCGGCCACAGCAGCACGCCGCAGGATGAAGCTGCATCCCTGGACGCCCTGATGCAGCGCATGGGCTGCAACCTGGCGACGATGCGGCAGGAGAAATCGCTGGACGTGCTTCGTGGACGCCACATCCATGTGTGGCGCGAACCGGATGGCTACAGCGTGCTCGTGCCGGGCGACGATCCCCGGATCGAACGCGCGCTGCAGGAAATCGCGTCATCCGAGGCCGGGTGCGAGGCGCATGCAGAGCCGCAGGTGGAGAAGACGGCCGAGGGCCATGTCTTTTCCGCCCGCGGGGAAAATGCGTTCCTGTTTGCCCAGTTCTTCCTGGCGATGGAAAGCGGCTCCGCTCCGGCTGCCTAGCCGGCGGCCACGCCTTCCCGTCGCAGCAAGGCGCGCTTGCGCTCGAGCCCACCCGCATAGCCGGTCAAGGTGCCATCGCTACCCAGCACGCGATGGCATGGCACGACGATGCTCGCCGGATTGCGGCCCACTGCCGCGCCCACCGCACGCGACATCCGCTTGCCACCCAGCTGCGCGGCGATGGCGCCGTAGGTGCTGGTGTGGCCTGGCGGAATCCGGCGCAGTGCGTTCCAGACGGAACGCTGGAACGGCGTGCCCTTGAGATCCAGCGGGACCGTGAACCGGGTCTGGCCGTCGCGCCAGTAGGCCTTGAGTTCGCTTGCCAGTTGCAGCAACACCGGATGGCGCGGATTGACGGGTGCAGCCAGCGCACCCGGGTGATGCGCCTGGCCATCGAACCACAAGCCGACCAGGCCCTTGTCGGTGGCGCACGCGGTGAGCGGGCCAAGCGGTGAGTCGAGGCGTGCCTGTGCTGCGAGATCATGGCCAGCGAAACGCGGCCTGTGGACAGTATTGCGTGGCATCTGTCGTTCTCCGTGAAATGCTTCCGATGGAATTGGCCGGATGAGTTGCCGTCAGCTGGCCGGGACCACCAGCGACTGCCACAACCGCGCCACGGCATAGGCCCGCCAGGGCCGCCAGGCTTCGGCGGCCGCACTTGCCTCCCGCGGGTCGCGCGTGCCCAATGCGTTCAGCACGCCGATGTCGCTGGCCGGAAACGCATCTGGCCAGGCGAGGACCCTCATGGCGATCAACTCGGCAGTCCAAGCGCCAATGCCGGGCAGTGCGCGCAATGCGGCCATGCTCGCTTCCAGCGGCGCGCCCCGGTGCAGCCTGAGCCGGCCCGCGGCAACTTCGGCAGCCAGGGCCTGCAGGGCCCGCACCCGCTGGCGCACGATGCCCAGCGTGCCGATCGAGTCCGGCGATGCAGCGGCCAGGGTCGGCGCATCCGGAAACAGGTGGTGCAGATCCGCATGCGGTGTCCGGATTCCGGCACCGAAGCGTTGCACCAGCCGTTGCGCCAGCGTCCTTGCTGCCGCGATGCTGACCTGTTGGCCAAGGATGGTCCGCACGGCCGCCTCGAAGCCATCCATGCTGCCGGCCATGCGGATGCCGGACACCGGCGGGACATGACCCGGCACCGGCACCGTGGCAATCACGGGATCGATGACCGCGGGATCGGCATCAAGATCGAGTGCCTGGCGCGCCTGCGCCAGCAACAGGCCGGTAGCAGGCGCCAGTTCCGGGGCCATCGCCAGTTCCACCTCATGCCGGCCCGGGACGAAACGCAGGCTGACCCAGCCCTGCAACCGGCGGCCCTGGTGCGTAAGCGCAAGCGTGCGGCGCACGATCCCGCCGCTTGCCACTTCGACCCCGGGCACGGCCCGCGCGGCAAGGAATGCCAGCATGCCGGCAACGTCGTACGGCGGCCGGTACGCCAGGCGCACGGCCACCAGCTCATCCGCGATGGTGTCGCCGACCTGGGTGTGACCGGGCCGGTGGCGGCGCAGGCTCGATGGTGTCATCCGGTACCGGTCGGCAAACACCGCGTTGAAGCGCCGGATGCTGCCAAAGCCGCTGGCCAGTGCCACGCCGGTGACCGGCATGGCCGTATCGGTCAACAGCTGCTTGGCGAGCAGCAGGCGGCGGGTGGTCAGGAAGTCGATCGGTGACACGCCGTGCACCGCGACGAAGATGCGCCGAAGATGGCGCTCCGTGACACCGAGTTGCCGGGCGATGTCCGTCAGGTACGGGTCATCGCCGGCAGCCGCCGCACGCTCGATGAGCACGGCCGCCTGGCCCGCCAGTGTCTTCGACGAGTCCTGCCACGACAGGCCCGGCGCCAGTTCCGGCCGGCAACGCAGGCAAGGCCGGAATCCGGCCTGCTCCGCCGCGGCAGGCCGCGCAAAGAACCGGCAATTGCTGCGCCTTGGCATGCGGACCCGGCAGACCGGCCGGCAATAGATGCCGGTAGAGGTCACGCCGACATAGACCTGGCCATCGAAGCGCGCGTCGTGCGCCTTGAACGCCCGGTAATACCGGTCGGCGGCCGAACTGGTCATGGTTTCCTGCAGTGCCATGGCGAACATTATGCGCGGCCAGTCCAAGGTCGCCAGCCGTTTTCGGACCTGTGATTGCATGGCTCCGGCATGTTGCGGACCGCAGCATTCCTGCCCGCACCGCTTGACCTTCAAGCCCTCTTCAAGGTGCAGGATGGCAACCGTGAAGCCGGGCTTGCCGGCCGCCCAAGGAGCAGAACTCGATGAACGCCACCGTTTCGCCTGCCGTTCGCCTGAAGATCCAGGGAATGGACTGCGGCAGTTGCGCCCTCACGATCGAGCAGGCCGTCAGGAAAGTGCCCGGCATCGACTCCGTGCGCGTGGATTTCACCACCGAAACGCTGGAAGCCACGGGCTCGGCAAGCCGCGACCAGATCGAGGCGCGCGTCAAGGACCTCGGGTATCGCGTGGGTGATGGCGCGGAGGCGAAACAGGCGCCACGCCCCGAATTGCGCGGCTTCGGTGGTTTCCTGCGCTACCTGGCCAGCGAACGGCGGTCGCAGATCGCGCTCGTGGCGACATTGGCCCTGGTCGTTGCCGGCGTGGCTGGTCTCGCCATCGCATGGCCCCTGCTCGAGGCGGCGCTGCTCGCCACCGTCGTGGTCGTCGGCGCCCCGATCCTCGTCAAGGGCTTCCGCTCGCTGCTGGTCGCCCGCCATGTGACGATCGACCTGTTGATGGGAGTCGCGGCCGTTGGTGCGCTCGCCATCGGCGAGACCGGCGAGGCGGCGGCCGTGGTGCTGCTGTTCACGCTCGGCGAGGCGCTTGAAGCCTACAGCGCGGAACGCTCGCGGGATGCCTTGCGCAGC
>CAZMVP010000013.1:7785-12250 GCA_964569355.1 uncultured Chromatiaceae bacterium
CATGGTCACGAACACGCCCACGAAGAACACAACCATGAACACGACCACGACGATCACGGTCATGGCCATGGTCACGGGCACGATCATGGTCATGACCACGGCCACGACCACGGGCACGGCCACGACGAAGGATCGGCGGCTGCCACTGCACTGGCACCGGCAAATGTGCACTACCACCAGCGCCGCCGCCCGACTGCGTCGGTTGCGGTGGGTTCCCATGTGCTGGTCAAGCCCGGCGAACGGGTGCCCCTCGATGGCCGGATCATCTCCGGGCTGTCGACGATCAACCAGGCGGCCGTGACCGGCGAGAGCATGCCGGTGGATCGCGGCGTCGGCGACGAAGTCCTGGCCGGCACGATCAACGGCCCCGGCGCCCTCACCGTCGAGGTGACGCGGCCCGCCGGCTCATCCACCATCACGCGCATTGCGCAGATGGTGGAGCGGGCGCTCGCCGAGCGCACGCCGGCCGAGCGCTTCATCGACCGCTTTGCGCGCTGGTACACCCCATTGGTCGTTGCGCTGGCCGTGCTGCTGATCGTGGTCCCGGTACTGGTCTTCAACCAGCCGTTCCTGGACTTGCCCGATGGCACCCACGGCTGGCTGTATCGTGGCCTCGCGATGCTGATCATCGCCTGCCCCTGCGCACTCATCATCAGCATCCCGGTGACGGTGGTCAGCGCCCTGACGCGCCTCGCACAGCTTGGCGTGCTCGTGAAGGGCGGCGCGCAGCTGGACCGGCTGGCAAGCATCAACATCATCGCCTTCGACAAGACCGGCACGTTGACGGTCGGGCGCCCCGCCGTGACCGCGATCCGTGGCCGCGGCTGCGCCCACCCCGCGGCGGCCAACGATGACTGCGCGACCTGCGAGGATGTGATGGCCGTGGCAGCGACCGTCGAGGCGGCATCGGAACACCCGCTGGCCCAGGCGGTCGTCGCGTCAGCGCGCAGCCTCGGCGTGGCCAACCGCCTGCCCCAGGCCGCCAACATCACGGCACACCTCGGGCGTGGCGTGTCCGGCGAGCTGGCCGGCGAACGGATCGCCGTGGGCACCCACGAACTCTTTGCGCATGGCGTGGACTGCGCCGACGAGGTCTGCGCGGATGCAGCCAGGCTGCAGGAGTCCGGCAAGACCGTGATGCTGGTCGGCCGCGGTTCCAGCATGGTCGGTTACATCGGAGTCGAGGACGAACCGCGACCGGACAGTGTCGCGGTCCTCGAGGAACTGCATGACTACAGCCCGCAATTGAAGACCGTCATGCTGACCGGCGACAACCGCAACGTGGCGGAATCGATTGCCCGGCAGATCGGCGGGATCAACGAGGTCCGCGCCGGCCTGCTGCCCGAGAACAAGCAGAGCGTCGTGCGGGACCTCCAGGCGGAAGGCAAGGTGGCCATGATCGGCGATGGCATCAACGATGCCCCGGCCCTGGCCCAGGCGGATGTCGGCATCGCGATGGGCGGTGCGGGGACCGCGCAAGCCATGGAGACGGCCGACATCGTGCTGATGCAGGACAACCTGCACGCCCTGCCGCAAGCCCTGCGCATCAGCCGCCTGACCCGCCGGGTCGTCAAGCAGAACATCGTGTTGAGCCTGGGCCTGAAGCTCGTGGTCCTCGCGCTTGCCATCCCGGGCATCGCCACGCTGTGGCTGGCGGTCATGGCCGACGTGGGCGCCACGCTGCTGGTGACGCTGAACGGCATGCGCATGCTCCGCGCGCGCTGATCGAACGCGTTGGCGGAACCGTCAACAGGGACCTGGCGTCGAGCCGCGCCAGAACCAGATGCCCGCCACTGCGGTCAACGCGGCGCCGCCCAGCATCGGCAGGACCGGGGCCAGCGCGTAGACGAGGCCACACAGGATGGGGCCGAAGATCATGCCCACCGTCGGCGCAGCCGCCAGCAGCCCCGCCACCGCACCCTGCTCCTCCGGCAACACATTGAGTGTTGCCGCGGCATTCAGGCCCGGGGCGGTGAAGCCGAAGCTGAACCCGAAGAGCGCGTAGCCGGCATACAGTGACGGGAGGCCAGGACCCAGGGCCAGCAGGAGCAACCCGACCGTCATCACGGCAAAGCCCGCCTTCAGCATCATGGCCGGCGCCACCGTCCAGCGTTGCAGGACCACCGCCTGCACGAACACCGTGACGAAGGCCATCGCCAGCATCGCCACCATCATCGTGCGCTGTGCTTCGCCGACATCCGTGATGCGAAGCCGATCGGCTATCCAGCCGGCAGTGATGGTCTGCACGCCGGTGAACACGCCGAACACCACCACCCAGCCAACCAGGTACGGCAGCACCCTGGGATCCGTTGCACGCAGCCGCAGGTCCTGCCGGGAACCGGCATGCCGCGGTGATTCGGGCAGTTCGCGCCACGCCCAGAGGCCGGCGATGCCGGCCAGCAGTGCTGCCGCGTACATGGGCAACACGGGATCGATCACGCCCAAGGCACCACCGAATGCCGGGCCGATGATCGTGCCAAGACCGCCCGCCATCGCGATCAGTGCCATGCCCTGCGACCGCGAACCTCCATCCGTGGTATCGGCAATATAAGCCGTGGCGGCCGGATTGATGCCCCCGACGACCACGCCATAGCCGAGCCGCAGGAGCAGGAGCAGGACGAACAGTGCCCCCGATGTCAGCAGTCCCATGAGCCCGACCTGCACGCCAACGGCAAGCAGCCCGTAGCCGATCGCAAAGCCGCCGAGGCCGACCAGGTACACCCGCCGACGACCCATGCGCTGGCTGGCCCTTCCCCACCAGGGTGCCGAGAACGCCAGCATCACGTTGGATGCGGCAATGATGAAACCCAGTTGCCACTCCCGGAGGGCGAGCTCGCGCGCCAGCGGCGTGAAGATCACGAACAGCAGCGATTGGCCCATGCCGTAGGTGATGAGGCCGGCGAGCAGGATCAACCGGTCGCGCGGCAGGGAAGTGGCCATCGACAGCTCCACGAACCCGCAAGTGAACAACAGGGAAATCAGGCGGGCGGGAAAGAATAGGTGATCCGGCCCGCCGGATGTGTCCGACAGGCAGCCATGCCGATCGATGGCTTCAGGCGCAGGCCTCGAGGATCCGCCGCCTCGTGTAGGGCACCACTTCCATGTGCCTCTCGGCTGCATGGCCAGCCTTCACCTGCCGCCAGTAGTCGGCTGTCAGCAGGTCGGCATGCTCCCGGGTGAATTCCTCGTGGAGTTCGCCGCGCAAGCCGAGGAACTCGAGGAACTGCTCCGGGAAGACGTCGTTGGGGCCGACGAAGAACCACGGCTCGGCCCGCATCTCGTCCTCGTCGTCCCTCGGGGCCGGCAGGTCGCGAAACGCGCATTCGGTGACGAGGCACAGCTCGTCGTAGTCGTAGAACACGACCCGGCCGTGCCTCGAGACGCCGAAGTTCTTCAGCAGCAGGTCGCCGGGAAAGACATTGCTCAGGGCAAGGTCGCGGATGGCCTGCCCGTAGTCCCGGATGACCCGGCGCGCGGCCTCCGGGCTCGCCTCCTTCAGGAACAGGTCGAGCGGCTTCATGCGCCGCTCCATGTAGCAGTGGCCGATGATGAGGTCGGCCCCGTCGATGCGGCAGGTCGCCGAGGCCGATGCGAGCAGCTCCTCGAGCAGCTCGGCGGAGAACCGCGCCTTCGGGAAGCGGAGCTGCCGGAATTCCTGCGCATCGATCAACCGGCCCGCCCGATCGTGCTGGAACACGAACTGGTATTTCTGCATTACCTCGACGCGGGAGGCCGTCTTCGGTTCCGCGAACCGGTCACGGATGACCTTGAACACCAGGTCCGACGACGGCAGCGTGAACACGATCATCACCATGCCGCGGATCCCGTCGGCATGCACGAATGAATCGGTGGAGGCGGCCAGGTGCCGGAACAGGCTCCGGTAGCGCTCGGTCTTGCCTTGCCTCGCCCGGCCAAGCACCGTGTAGATCTCGTCCACCGGCTTGCCGGGCATGATTTCACTCAGGTAACGCACTGCCGGCTCCACGTCCGGCAGGTCCGCATGGAAATACGAACGAGAGTAACCAAACAAAGGGCGGACCTCATACTCCGACATCATCACCGCGTCCACCACGATGCCGGCATCGGCATGGGCAAAGGCGATGATCAATGGCGAGCTCCAGTCGCGCCCGCGGATCCGGCCCACGAGAAAGGCACGGGTCGCACGGTAGAACACGGCTTCAAGCACATCGATCCCGAGGTCATCATTCGCTGCCTGGCCCAGCCCGTGGGCGGCAAGCACGGCCCGGATTTCCGCCACCGCGAAGCGACGCGCCGCGGCGGCATCGGCATAACCGTCCTTCCACGGCGCTCCCGACAGGAGAAAGTCGATCGCGTGCTCGAGGGTGCTTCCCGGTGCCGCTTCACGGATCTTCAGTTGTCCTTCAGGTGGCGGCAACGTGCCATCGCCCTCCTCGTCGGCAACCCGGGTGAACTCCACCTCGTGGTTCACGCCCACCGTGTTGAA
>CAZMVP010000013.1:12350-15303 GCA_964569355.1 uncultured Chromatiaceae bacterium
TCGGCAGTCTGGCTGGCGAGGCTAGTTGCGGGCCACGCTGCCATGGAACTGGTCCGCTTCCGTGCTGCCCTTCATCGCGGTCGTCGAGGCCTCCCCGGAAATCACGGTCTGCACCGCGTCGAAATAACCCGTGCCGACGAATGCCTGGTGCCTGGCGGCGCGGAAGCCATGCTTCTCATTGGCAAACTCGCGTTCCTGCAGCTCGGAGTAGGCATGCATGCCGGATTGCCGGTAGGCCCGCGACAGCTCGAACATGGACAGATTCAGTACATGCCAGCCTGCGAGCGTGATGAACTGGTAGCGGTAGCCCATCGCGGCCAGCCGTTCGCGGAATTCATTCAGCGTTTCCGCCGGCAGGTTGGCCTTCCAGTTGAACGATGGCGAGCAGTTGTAGGACAGGAGCTTGCCGGGGAACTTCGCGTGGATGGCCTTGGCAAAGCGTTCCGCCTGGGCAAGATCCGGTTTCGAGGTCTCGCACCACAGGAGATCGGCGTACGGCGCATAGGACAATGCGCGGTCGATGGCCTGGTCCAGCCCGGCGCGCACCTCGAAGAAACCGTCGCTGGTGCGGTTCCCCGTCAGGAATTTCCGGTCACGCTCGTCGTAGTCCGCCTGGAGCAGGTTGGCCGCGTCGGCATCCGTTCGCGCGATCAAGATCGTCGGCACGCCCATGACATCCGCGGCAAGCCGCGCCGCAACGAGCTTGCTGATCGCATCCTGGGTCGCGACCAGGACCTTGCCCCCCATGTGGCCGCACTTCTTGGCCGACGAGAGCTGGTCCTCGAAGTGGACCGCGGCAGCGCCCGCCTTGATCATCGCCTTCATCAGTTCGAACGCGTTCAGGTTGCCGCCAAAGCCGGCCTCCGCGTCGGCGATGATCGGCGCCATCCAGTCGACCCGGGTGTCGCCGGCCATGTGATGGATCTGGTCGGAGCGCAGGAGCGCGTTGTTGATGCGCTCGACCATCTTCGGCACCGAGTCGACCGCATACAGGCTCTGGTCCGGATACATCTCGCCGCCGCTGTTGCCGTCGCCGGCAACCTGCCAGCCGGAACAGTAGATGGCCTTCAGGCCGGCCTGGACCTCCTCGACGGCCTGGTTGCCCGTCAGGGCGCCCAGTGCCGACACCACCGGCTCGGAGTGGAGCAGGCGCCAGAATTTCTCGGCGCCGAGCCGCGCCAGGCTGTGCTCGACATGGATCGAACCGCGCAATCGAACCACGTCATCCGCACCGTAGGGCCGGGTGATGTCCTTCCATCGCGGGCTGTCCTGCCAATCGCGTTGCAGTTGACGGGCATCGCCGGGCCTGCTGGTCGATTCACTCATGGGGGTTCTTCCTGTGGTGGTAGTTCAGGTCAGTCGTTCGTAAGCCGGCACGGTCAGGAACTCATCGAAGTCGGGCTTGCGGATCATGTCGGCAAAGAGGTTTGCCGCAGCTCCGTACAGTCCGCCGGCAAAGCGCCCGGCTCCCACCTCGGCTGCGATCACCGCGAGTTCTTCCTTCAACGTGGCATCGAAGCGCTCCACCGTGACCGGCCGGCCATCGGTCGAGGTCGCGGCATGGCGGATCCACTGCCAGACCTGTGCCCGCGAGATTTCTGCCGTCGCTGCATCCTCCATCAGGTGATAGAGCGGGACGCAACCCTGGCCACCGAGCCAGGCTTCGACGTACTGCACACCCACACGGATGTTGTGGCGCAGGCCCTCATCGGTGATCGGGCCGTCGGGAACCTCGAGGAGATCGGCAGCCATCACCACGGCATCGTCGCGCAACACCCCGAGCTGGTTCGGCCCGGACATCACCGAGTTGAAGGCCTTCAACGCGATGTCCGCCAGGCCCGGATGCGCGATCCAGGTCCCATCGTGGCCGGCCCGCGCCTCGCGGAGCTTGTCCGCCTCCACCCGGGCCATGGCTGCCTCGTTGGCGGCCGGATCATTCTTGATCGGAATCTGCGCCGCCATGCCGCCCATGGCATGGGCCCCTCGCCGATGGCAGGTGTGGATGAGCAGGTCGACATAGGACTTCAGGAAGTGGCGGTCCATCGACACCAGGCCACGATCCGGCAGGACGAACCCGTCGCGATTCCGGAACTTCTTGATGAAGCTGAAGATGTAGTCCCAGCGGCCGCAATTGAGGCCGGCCGAGTGTTCGCGCAGCTCGTAGAGGATCTCGTCCATCTCGAAGGCGGCGAGGATGGTTTCGATGAGGACGGTGGCCCTGATCGTGCCACGCTTCATGCCCAGCCAGTCCTGGGCCGCGACGAAGACGTCGTTCCATAGCCTGGCCTCGAGGTGGCTCTCGAGCTTCGGCAGGTAGAAGTATGGTCCGGTCCCCCGGGCCGCCAGTACCTCGTGGTTGTTGGCAAGGTACACGGCAAAATCGAAAAGCGATGCCGACATGGTTTCGCCGTCGACCAGCACGTGCTTCTCCGGCAGGTGCCAGCCGCGCGGCCGGACCAGCAACGTGGCAGTCTGGTCGTGCAGGCGGTACTGCCTGCCGGTCCGCGGATCGCTGTAACTGATGGTGCGGTTGGCGGCATCCTTGAGGTTCTGCTGGCCCTGCGCGATGTTCTGCCAGGTCGGCGAACAGGAGTCCTCGAAGTCCGCCATGAAGGCCAGTGCCCCGGAATTCAGCGCGTTGATCATCATCTTGCGTTCGACGGGGCCCGTGATCTCGACCCGCCGGTCCCGGAGGTCGGCCGGTGCCGCCGCCACCATCCAGGTCCCGGCGCGGATGCCACGGTCGTCTGGCAGGAAATCCGGCAGGACGCCGGCATCCAGCAGGGCCTGGCGCTGCCGGCGGGCCGCCAGCAGTTCGAGCCGGCGGCCGTTGAATTGACGATGCAGGTATGCGGCCAGCGACAGTGCCCGCTCGCCGAGTGCATCCGCTGCTCCTTGCGGAATGGCTGCCAGGATCCTGGCGGGCGAGCCCCCGGCCGCGCGGATGGCGGGC
>CAZMVP010000013.1:15403-22695 GCA_964569355.1 uncultured Chromatiaceae bacterium
CCCTCGGTGTCCTACCTGAGCATGATCGAGACGGGCCAGCGTATTCCTTCCCGGGAGTTGCTGGAGTTGCTTGCGTCCGTTTTCCAGAAAAATCCCCGCTGGTTCCTCGACGGGAACCCGGACGTGGCACCCGGTCCGGCGCCACGCAGGCAGGGCGGCATTACCCGGCCCCCGCTCGAGCCCGGCTTCCTGTTCTCGAGGGACCTGCTCGAGGCGGCCATTCCCGAGTTGCTGGTGCAGACCGGCACCACGGCACGCCAGTTTGCCCACCTGCTGATCCGTTCCTACCAGGAGATGGCCCGGAACGACTTCCCGGACCTGGAACGATCCGCCGAGGAAGTGGGCGAACGCCGCTTCCCGCTCAACGTCGACGACCTGATGCGGCTGTGCAAGCGCCATGGCATCAGCATCCGCTGGTTCGACCGGCGTACCCTGCTCGCCCGCGACAACGACCGCGACGTCCGCAGCATGTTCCGGTCGTTCTTCGAGCCACCCTCGACGATCTACATGAACCGGCAACTGCAGAAGGATCCGGCCCGGCTGAAGTACGACCTCGCCTCGCACCTGGCCCACAAGGTGCTGCACGGTGGTGACGGGCTGAAGTCCGCGCACGCAACCGGCGGCGAGATGGGCGGGAGCCCCACCGGCGCCGAGCAGACCACCGTCGGCATGAACGCCCAGGACGCCCTGTATGCCTGGCGGGACTTCGAGTGCAGCTTCTTTGCCGGCGCCCTGCTGTGTCCGAAGCTGCCGTTCCGCCGCTTCCTGACCCGCGAGAACTACCGGGTGGATGTCGGCACCGGCCTGGAACTGACGCCGGCCGTGATCATGCGGCGGATGACCGCGGTATCCCCCTACCGCCACTGGCATTTTTTCGATGCCTATCCGCCGGGATTCCTGCGCGCCGTCTATCGCGGCAACGGCATACCGTTGCCCTGGGGAAATCTCGCGATGGTGTCCGACCCCTGTCCGCACTGGGCGGTGTTCCGCATGCTCGAGGAATCGCGGATGGCGCAGCCCGCTTCGCAGATCTCGGTGTTGATGGATGGATCCCGGTCACTGCTTTATTGCTGTCATTCGGTGCGCACGAAGGACATGGCAGGCAACCCGCACGTCCTGTCGGTAGGCGTGGATCTCGTGCCGGCACTGGAGTCGCAGGGTTTCGATGCCGGGGATCTCGTTGCCGGCATCGGCCGCGTGTGTGCCCGCCACGGCGGCCAGGCCATGGTGCCGACTGCGGCGGCGGACGCGATTCGCGCCGTCGGCCAGGTCCTGAGCATTGCCTGGATCGGCACGGCACTGGAAACGCCGGCTTCCATCATCTGCCCGCGCAGCAACGATTGCCCGCGGACACCCCGTTGTCGCAGCGGAAGAGGCGTGTCGAGGACCGCCGAAATCGACGATGTGCGTCGTCAGATCCTGGACCAGATGGCTGGCAACGGATAACCGAGTAGAACGGTCAGGTGCGGACCATCGCCAGGATGGCCTTCGCTTCCCTCCCTGTCACCGGCGTCACCGACAGCCGATTGCCCCGCCTCAAGACCGCCATGTCCGCCAGCGCGGGAGTTCGCCGCAGGATATCCAGCGCCAGCACGCGGGCCAGCTTGCGCTGGAAGCAAACATCCACCGCGAGCCATGTCGGGGCTTCCCGCCGGCTCTTCGGGTCGAAATACCCGGATTTCCGGTCGAACTGCATCGGATCGGGGTAGGCCGCGCGCTCGACGGTCATCGTCCCGACGATGCCAGGCTCCAGGCAACTCGAGTGGTAGAAGAAGGCGAGGTCGTCCACACCGAATCCGTCGCGGAACATGTTGCGCACCTGATAATTGCGCACCCCGCCCCAGCTGGTACACCCATCGCGCTCGAGATCATCGATGCCGTAGACGGACGGCTCCGACTTCATCAACCAGTATTGCAACGGATCACCCCGGTACCTGCACCGAGGCCTCCGCCGCCGTCTGCTTCTCCACGTGGCGCGACTTGAGCGCAAAGCCGGCGATGGTCAGCGCGACCGTCAGGATACCGAGGATCAGCAATGCCACCTGGTATCCATGCGCCCCGCCACCCTCCGAGGCCGCCACGCCACCGATGATCGCGGCCCCGCCGAGCTGCCCCACCGTCATGAACACGGTCAGGAGCCCCTGGGCCGCGCCACGATCGGCGGCGGATGTCTCGTTCAGCACGATGTACCGCAAGGGGGCGCCCAGCAGTGCCGCGAAGCCGAAGCCCCCGATTACCCCACCGACGATGAAGAGCGTGATGGTCAGGTCGGCCAGCGCATAGATGAGCGCGCCGGCGGAAATTGCCGCAAGCCCGAGCTGCACGATCACGCGGGAACCGAACACGTTGAGCAATCGGCCCGTCAGCGGCGAACCGATGGTGGTTGCGAGCACCGACGGCAGCAGCAGCAGGCTGGCGTTGTAGTCCGTGACCCCGAGTGCCGCCACGGCCAGCGCCGGAAAGAACGCGCCACCGGCTTCCAGCGCTCCCGTGCCGATCGCTATGGCGCCGGTCAACTTCATCTGCAGGGACCCGAGCAGCCGCGGGGGAATGATCGGATCTGCAGCCCGCTTCTCCGCCCGCCAGAACAGCGGGATCGCGATCACCGCCATGATGGCAAAGGGTGCCACGGGCATCGAGGTGAGGCTGGCGAAGATCCGGCTGCTGTCCAGCTCGGTGAGGCTGATGGTCAACCCGGCCAGCAGCAGCGACAGGAACACCGTGCCGACGAGATCGAAGGGCTTGCGCTTTGCGGCACCGGAACCCGGCAACAGCTGGTAGGCCCTCCAGACAAGGTAGATCACGATCGGGATGTTGATCAGGAACAGCCACCGCCAGGAATAGCGCAGCAGCACGCCACCCAGGATCGGCCCCAGCAGGAAGGCGATGCCGAAGACCGCGCCGAGCAACCCCAGTGCCGGGCCACGCCGTTCGGCGGGAAACCGGTCGCCCACCACGGCGCTCGCCACCGGGAAGATGCCGCCGGCGCCAAATCCCTGGATTGCCCGGCCGGCCAGCAGCACGCCATAGTTGGGCGCCACGACCAGGACCAGTGACCCGATCCCGAACAGCACGAGGTTCATGATGTAGATGGATCGACGGCCGAAGCGATCCGAGAGCTTGGCCATCAACGGCGTGCCGACCAGCATGAAGAGGAGATAGACATTGAAGAGCCAGGCCAGCGCCCGGCTGTCCACGGCGAAGTTCTCCTGGATCGCCGGCATTGCCGGGCCGATGATGGCCAGATCCAGCGCACCGACCAGCACGCCGAAAAAGAGCGTGATCAGGAGGGGTTTGAGGTTTTCGGTTTTCGTGTCCAAGTTGGATGTTCCGTTGATGTCCAGGTTGATGAGATTCAGTTTTCCAGCAGCCGGTTGACGGCCCGGCGCAGCTCGCGCTTGACGACGGTCTTGTTGGCGCGTTTTTGTGCCTGCGCGGCGGCAGCCTCGACCAGGCCGCGCACCAGCGCCGAGATCAGCGCTACATCACTGCGGCTGCCTTGCAGCCGTTCGGCCACGGCCTTGTCCAGCACCGCGGCCGGAGCCTTATGCAGCTGCATCAGTTGCTGCTGGAGCTGCGGTGCATCGCTGCGGATTTCAGCCATGAAATCCAGTGTGGCGTGGGCCGGGCTGGTCGCGAAATCGATCTGCAGGTCCAGCCAGGCATCGATCCGCTCGGCCGGATCCGCATGCAGGCTGCCCATCTGTTCCATCTCGGTGAGGTAGGTCGCCATGTCTCGTTCGACGCAGGCCAGGAGGATGAAGTCCTTGTTGGCGTAATAGCGATAGAGCGAATTTCGTGCGAGCCCGACAGCGCCTGCGATGTCGTCCATGTCCGTGCCGCGATAGCCCTTCTCGCGAAACAGCGCGCTCGCCGCATCGAGGATCCGCGCCGTCTGAACGCGCACATGTTCTTCGATGCTGGTGGCACTGATGCGGGGCATGGACGGGAACAATGGCGGCGGAACGCGGCGCTCGACTCCGGATGGCGGGGTGCACAAGCTGCACCTTTATCGACGTTTCGTCAACATCCGTCGCCAAAAGCCGACCTTCCACTGACCCGGTTCCAATCACCTGCCGCGTGCATCTTCAGGCTCCGTTCGGGGTTTTTGTGTATGCTTTCCCGGCCTGTCACAGGCAGGTGGTGCAGAGGGAATGGGAACTTGAGGCTGGTCGAGGCTCGTGCGGATGGGGTGATCTGCAAGGGCAATCGACGGCCATAGGGTGGCCGTTTCCGAGGCCGCTAAAGACTGGTCCTTGGAAAATTCTGATTACAGGAGATAACGGATGAACACGATGATTCGCCAGGCGTGGCTCGCGCTGCCGATGGCACTGCTGCTGCTTGCTGGTTGTGGTGGCAAGCCTGCCGACAAGGCAGCCGATGCCGCGAACCAGGCCATGGACAGCGCCTCCCAGGCGGCGGATGCCGCGAAGGATGCCGCTGGCGCAGCCACTGACGCCGCCGGTGCCGCTGTTGATGCCGCCGGCGCTGCCGCCACCGATGCCGCCAATGCCGCGTCCGACGCTGCCGCTGGTGCAGCCGGTGCCGCTGCTGATGCTGCCTCCAATGCAGCTGATGCCGCGTCCGATGCTGCGGGTTCGGCCATGGAAGGCGCTGCGGACAAGATGAACGAAGCCGCGGACAAGATGAAGAGCGGTCAGTAAGCACGACATTCGCCCTGCAGGCGCAGGGACACATGAAAGGGGCCGCAATTGCGGCCCCTTTTTTTGGTTCATCCAGCCGCGGCCCTGCAGCCGCGACAACGGTCGGGATTGCGGGGGTCCCTCGCTGCAAGGTATGTTCAAGAACCATGAAATGGCTGCGTAGGTTGGTCATCGGGTTCGGCGCACTGGTACTGCTGGCCATTGTGGCCCTGTTGATCGCTGCCTGGGTGTACCGCGACATCCCGGCCGCGGTCCTCGAGGCCCGGTACACCACGCCGGCGTCACGCTTCCTGAACATCGATGGCGTGCGCATGCACTACCGTGACGAGGGCAACGGGCCGCCGATCGTCCTGATCCACGCGAACTTCGGCAGTCTGCTCTCATGGGACAGCTGGGCGGAGACGCTGAAAGCCCGGCATCGCGTCCTGCGCTTCGACATGACCGGCCACGGCCTGACCGGTCCCGACCCTTCCGGCGACTACAGCCTCGAACGCACCGTGCAGCTCACCGAACGCTTCGTCGATGCGCTTGGCCTGAAGCAGTTCACGATCGGCGGCACATCCCTCGGCGGCACGGTCGCCATGCATTACGCGGCCGCCCACCCGGATCGGGTTGACCATCTGATCCTGTTGAGTCCCGGCGCACTGGAAGGCCGCGCGATGCAACGATCCGGCAGGACGGAGATCCCCCGGGTTGCCAACATCCTGGAATACATCACGCCACGATCCCTGGCCGCCTACATGTTGAAGAGCCGGTTTGGCGATCCGTCGAAAGTCACCGACCAGTTGATCGACCGCTGGTACGACATGTGGCTGCGCGAAGGCCAACGGCCGGCCATGCTGGCGCGCCTGCGGAGTTATTCCAGCACTGATCTCGAGCAAGTCACGACGGCGATCCGCGCTCCCACATTGATCCTCTGGGGCGCCAGGAATCCACAGGCACCGGTGGAGCAGGCCGGACAGCTCCGCCGCATGCTGGTCAATGCATCATCCGTCAAGGTCGTCACCTATCCGGGCGTGGGCCACATGGCCCTCGATGAAGCTGGGTCGACCATGGTCCCTGATGTCATTGCCTGGCTGGATGACGGCACCTGAGCGTCATGGTTCTGAGCATCATGGTTGGGCACGCGATGACACAACCTCGTGGCAGACTACTCGCCGCCCATGCCACCCGGATACCGGCCGCCATTCCATTGGCTGCCCTGTTGCTGGCCGCCAGCAGCATTGGCACGGCCCTGGCCGGCGATGAACCGCCCCCTCCGGCAACTTCCGGCTCGAAGGCAGCTGTCCAGGCGGGGTCTCCCTGGGAAGCCCATACCAGGACGCCGGCACCGCAAGGCGACGACGCGGCGCATGCCGACGGCACGCTGGACCTGACCGTGTATCGCGGGCTCATGGACGGCGTGACGTTGCCGGACCGCGCGAACCACCCCCAACGGCGCACGCCGGCCTATGCCACTGACGTGACCGCGATCGTGACCCGTTGCGCCGATGGACGCCAACTCATCACGGCGCTTGTCATCGGTGGCCGGTTGACGCCGCTCGCGAACCGTTGCGATGAACCGCAACGGGTTCGCAAGTCATCCACAACGGCATGCGATGCCAATACCTGGAACTGCCGCTGACGCGGATTGCGGACGACCTGGCAGGCGGCCTTGCCATGCGGGGTGAACGTCCTGTCTACTCTTGCTCCCGATGATCCCTGGAGGTTTACCGATGCGCCGATCCCTGCTGCCGGCAATTGCCACCTGCCTGGTCCTCATCCTGCCTGGAATGGCGTCGGCCGCCGGCACCACCGCAGATGCCGTCAAGTACCGCAAGGCCGTGATGGATGGCCTGGCCGCCCACATGAATGCTTTCATGATGCTCGGTACCGGCCGGGTTGATCATCCAGGCCACCTGAAGGCAAATGCCGATGCATTGGCGGCACTGTCCGAACAGATCAAGGCCGTCTTCCCGACCGGGTCGGACCAGGGTGACACCAAGGCCCTGCCATTGATCTGGCAGGACCGCACCCAGTTCGACGAGATCATGGACAAGCTCGCACAATCGACGGCGGAGATGCGCGATGCCGTTGCCGCCAACAACAAGGCGGGTGCAATGAAGGCCTTCAAGGCCGCGGGAGAATCCTGCAAGGCGTGCCACGACCGCTACCGGAAGGCTGATCACTGAGCCTGCCCGTGCCGGCGTGGGCGCAGGTGCCATGGCGGATCCGCAAGGATCCTGTCCGGGCACTCATCATCATGTTGCTGGTGTCGGCCGGTGCCCATGCGGCGCCGGCCGATACCCCGTCGCTCATCGAACGCGGGCGATACCTCATCCATGCCGGTGGTTGCATCACCTGCCATACGGCCGACGAGCCAGGCGCTCCGCCACTGGCGGGTGGCCGCGCGCTGCCAACCCCGTTTGGCACCTTCTATCCTCCCAACCTGACGCCGGACCCGGAGACGGGCCTGCACGACTGGACCGACGCCGATTTTGCACATGCCCTGAGGGAGGGGCGCGCACCGGATGGCCGCCTCTACTACCCGGCATTTCCGTATCCCTCCTACACCGGTCTCGACGATGCCGACGTGGCGGCCATCGCGGCCTACCTTCGCAGCCTGCCGCCGGTCCGGCGGGCCACGCC
>CAZMVP010000013.1:22795-24104 GCA_964569355.1 uncultured Chromatiaceae bacterium
CTGCACGACCTGGCACATGCCTTCGCCACTGTCGTGCAGGACCTGCGGCAATCACGCGAGCTTGCCATCGCACGGATCAGGCCTGCCCTGGACCCACTGGTCTCGAGCCTGCTCGCCGATCCCGACACCATCCCATGGCTGATCGCCACGGAACTGCGGGTGGCTTTCCTCCACCGTCGTGCGCTGGGCTCGGCCGTGCTCATGGCGCTGGCGGGCCGGACGCTGGGTTTCCGCCGCGACCTGATCGACGAACTGGCGCTCGGCGGACTGCTGCTGGACATCGGCAAGGTCACGGTCCCGATCGCGATCCTGGCCAAGGTCCAGCCCCTGACCCGGCACGAGCGCCACTTCGTGGAACGCCATGTGCAACGGGGCATCCAGATCGTGCGCTCGACGCCGGCCATCCCGGAATCAGTGGAGGATGCCATGCTGGGCCACCACGAACGCCTGGATGGCAGCGGCTATCCACGACGACTGCGGGGCACGCAACTGCCGCTGCCGGCCAGGCTCGCCGGCATCGTCGACACCTACGATGCGCTGTTGCAGAACCGGCGCTATGCCCGTGCAACATCCCCCCACCACGCGATGCGCGTGGTAAGCAGCCTGTGCGGGCGGAAGTTCGATGCGGCGATTGCGCGGATCTTCATGCGCACGATGGGACTCTATCCGACCGGCTCCTGGCTGCAGGTCGTCGATGGCCGGCTGGGCGTGGTCAGGCGGCAGGTTGCCGATGACCCGACGCGGCCACTGGTTGCCCTGGTGAGCGACAGTGCCGGCCGCAGCCTGTCGGCGGGACCGGTGCTGTGGCAGCCACTGCGCCGAGGCGATGTCCTGCGGGCATTGCGGGCGGATGACGTAACCATGCCGCCACACAAGCTCGAACAGTCCCTCGCGGCAGCGGCCCTGCTGGCTGCCTGAGAAGCTTTCGCGATTCCGGCCCCGATCCGGCCGGCTGCCGGTTGACAGGCCGTGGCCAGCGGGATGATCATTTCTTCCGCATCGCAGTAGCAGCTGGCGCAACCTCCAAAACCATTGCATGACAAGGCGTTGCGCCGGCCCGATCAGGGGGAATTGGTCTGGTCAGCTCGGCGCCGGTGCTCGATTCCATTGATCTGCCGAGGCTGATCGGCCTCGGCTATGAGGCTGCTGCGGACCCGACAAACTGGCGAACATTCACCGAAGAGCTGGCCGTCCATACCAGGTCCAGTGTCGCCATCATCAGTTGCGTCGACCGCATCCAGCGACATCGCTCGTTCATCGTCAGCGGCGGCTACGGCGACAACTTCAACGACCTGCTGTCGGCGGATCT
>CAZMVP010000014.1:0-5520 GCA_964569355.1 uncultured Chromatiaceae bacterium
CGCCCGGTCGCGCACCCGCGCCGGCGCCCAGCCCAGGTGTCGCGGCAGCAGCGCGAGGTTGCCGAGCACGGTCAGGTGTGGAAACAGGCCACCGTCCTGGATCACGTAGCCGGTCTGCTGGCGCAGCTCCAGCAAGCGGTCGCGCCGCAGCGGCACGCCATCGCACCGGACCTCGCCCGCGTCCGGCCATTCGAGGCCCAGCAACAGGCGCAACACCGTCGATTTGCCCGAGCCGCTGCTGCCGATCAATACCGCGGTTTCGCTACGGGCGAAGTCGAGGCTGACGGCATCGACCGCCAGCGCCTGGCGCCGGCTGTCGTGGCTCGCGCTGCCAGCCTGGCCGCCAGTCTGGCCGAAGTCGCGGGTGACGCCGATCAGTGCAAAGGCCGGCGGGGAGGCCGTGGACGGTGCCGGGGACTGCCTGGCGTCAGAGGCCGGCGAGGCAGGCATCGTCGATAGCGCGCCGCTTGCGGCCGACGACGGCGTAGTAATGGAGCATGTTGCCTTCGATCGACAGGCGGTGGCGGTAGCGCTCCAGGTGGTGCAGCTTCAGGTAGTCGTCCTGCATGAGGTGCTTCACCAATTGCGACAGGCCGGTGGTGTCGTTGCTGTCGAGGAAGGTTTCCTTGATGTTGAAGGCGATCCAGCCGCCATCGGCCACCAGGTTGTAGGCGGTCGCGAATGCGGCTACCGGGATATCGCCGAAGCCCAGCGCGGCCACCGTGGTCATCGCATCGAAATGCCAGTCGCGCAGTTCGTGCTCGAGCGCAGGCGACAGTTGCGTGAGGTCGGCGACGTAATAGGCATCGTAGGCGCCCGGGCGGTCGCGGTCGGCGGCACGCTCGGCTTCCTCGATGATATCGATGCCCACCACCCGCGCCGAGCCGTGTTCGACCAGCAATTCGCCCACCATGCCGTTGCCGGCGCCGACATCCAGCACCCGGAGCTGGGTGGGATCCTCGCCGGCGTTGCGCACCACGTCGCGCAGCAGGCCACTCACCTTTGCCGGCGAGTTGCACTTGAGGCGCTGGTAGAAGAGCTGCTCGTACAGGCCGGGATGCCGGTAGATTTCCGCATAGTCGTGGAACGCGATGCGGCGTTCCTCGTTGTTCTCGACCATCAGGAAATAGGCTTCGCTCTGGCTGGCGCGGGTGAGGTCGTTGCGCGGGAAGCGGATGTGGTAACTCGAGGCCGGCATGCTGGCATTATCCTTCATCTCCATGGAGCATGCACATCGGGACAATCACGCCGCCTCGCGCCGCTTCGTGCTGGCTGCCCTGATGTGCACGATGATGCTCGCCGCGATGGACACCACGATCGTGTCCACGGCGATTCCGCAGATCGTTGGCGACCTTGGCGGGTTCCGGCTGTTCAGCTGGGTGTTCTCGATCTACCTGCTGGCGCAGACCGTGACCATCCCGGTGTACGGCAAGCTGTCCGACCTCTACGGTCGCAAGCCCGTGCTGATCGGCGGCACGCTGCTGTTCCTCGTTGGCTCGGCGGTGTCGTCGCTGGCCTGGGACATGCTGTCGCTGATCGTGTTCCGCGGCATCCAGGGCCTCGGTGCCGGCGCGATCATGGCCACCGTGGCCACGCTCGCCGGCGATCTCTACTCCATCCGCGAGCGGGCGGCGGTGCAGGGCTGGCTCTCCAGCGTCTGGGGCATGGCCGCGCTTGCCGGTCCGCTGCTCGGCGGGGCCTTTGCCGAATACACCACCTGGCGCTGGATCTTCCTCGTCAACCTGCCGATCGGTGCACTGGCGCTGGGCCTGATCGGCGTGTTCCTGCATGAATCCCATGACCGCGGGCATCCGCGCATCGATTACCCCGGATCGGCGCTGGTGCTGGCCTCGGTGGGTCTCCTGATCTTCGGGTTGCTGCAGGGCGGGCAGGCCTGGGCCTGGTTGTCGCGGCCAAGTGTGCTGGTGTTCGGCGGCGCCGCGTTGTTGCTGGCCCTGCTGGCGTGGGTCGAACGGCACGCAGCCGAACCGGTGATGCCCGGCTGGCTGTGGCGCCGGCGCGTGCTCTCCGGGTCGAATCTCGCGACGATTGGCATGGGCATGGCCATGATGGCGCCGAGCGCGTACCTGCCGACCTTCCTGCAGTCTGTCCAGGGGCTCGGCCCGATCGCAGCCGGCCTCGTGCTCTCGTGCATGAGCATCGGCTGGCCGCTGGCCTCGGGCCTGTCCGGCCACCTGTACCTGCGGATCGGCTTTCGCGATGCCGCGTTCGTCGGGGCCGCGCTGATCTTTGCGGCCTCGGCGGGCTTCCTGCTGCTGCCGGTGCCCGAACCGGTGTGGCTCGTCGTGCTGGACCAGGTGGTGCTGGGCGCCGGCTTCGGGCTCTTGTCCACGCCGCTGCTGGTGGGCGTGCAGTCGGTGGTCGGGTGGGATCGTCGCGGCGTGGTGACCGGCGGCAACATGTTCTCCCGTTACCTCGGGCAGAGCCTCGGCGCCGCGCTGTTCGGCGCGATCTTCAACTTCGTGATGGCCGGCCAGCTGGCCGGGGCACCGGCAGCGCTGGAGCGCCGCCTGCCGGCACGCGTGAACGACGTGATCGAGGTCCTGCACTCCGGTACGGCCGGTGCGGCGGTCGATGCCTACCTGCGCGAGGCCATCGCGCTTGCCACGCGCCACCTGTTCGCCGGGATGGCGGTGATCGCGGTGCTGATGCTGCTGGTGTTGTGCGTGGTGCCGCGCCGGTTTCCGGTCGTCGGTCAGGCAGGTAGCTAGCCTTCCCGGCCGATCAGCTGGGCTATAGTCATGCCCGCCCGCCACCTGCCACTCCGGGAAAGGAACCCGCCTTGCATTACCTGTACCTCGCCATCGCGATCGTCGCCGAGGTGATCGGCACGACGTTCCTGAAGGAATCGGCGGGCTTCACGAAGATCGGCCCGGGGCTGGTCACGCTGGTCAGTTACGCGGCGGCGTTCTATTTCCTGGCCCTGACGCTCAAGGCCATGCCCACCGGCATCGCCTATGCCATCTGGTCAGGGGTTGGCATCGTGCTGATCTCGGCCGTGGCCTGGATCTTCCAGGGGCAACGCCTGGATCTGCCGGCGATGGCCGGCATGGGCCTGATCGTGGCCGGCGTGGCCGTGATCAACCTGTGGTCCGGTTCGGTGGCGCACTGATCATGGCGTTCGTGCGCTTCACGCGGACAGGCCTCGAGGCGAGTGGCGAGGGGGCCGGGCAACGGTTGCTGGCATTCATCGACACCGTCCTGCGCGGCGCGGGCCAGGTGATGTTCCAGGAGAACAGCTACACGGGGCTGCTGTTCATTATCGGCATTGCCTGGAATTCGCTGCTGTTTGCCGGAGCGGCCGTGCTCGGCACGGTGGTCAGCACGATCACCGCCGGGGTCCTCGGGGCCGACCGGGCGTTGATCCGGGCCGGGATGTTCGGCTTCAACGGGGCGCTGGTCGGGATCGCGCTGCTGTATTTCCTGGAGCCGAATGCGTTGGCCTGGGCCTGCGTGGTGCTGGCCGCGGCCTGCTCGACGATCATGATGGCCGCGCTCATGACCCTGCTCGATGCCTGGAAAATGCCGGCGCTGACGGCCCCCTTCGTGTTCACCTCGCTGTGCTTTTTCCTGGCCACGGCCCGGTTCGGGCGCCTGCAATCCACCGACCTGCTGCCGACGGCCGGCCTGCCCGGCGCGGTGATGGTGGAGGGCGTGGTCACGCCGGCCACGGTGGCCGACGGTCTGTTCAACGGCATCGCCCAGGTGTTTTTCCAGGGCAGCGTGGTGACCGGCGTGATCTTTGCCGTGGGCCTGCTGGTGGCCTCGCGGATCGCCTGTGTCGCCGCACTGGCCGGCTCGCTGGCCGGCCTGCTCGTGGCCTGGGGCATGGGCGCTGCGGAGCCTGCCATCCGCGCCGGCGCCTACGGCTTCAACAGCGTGCTGACCGCGATCGCGCTGGCCGGCGTGTTCCTGGCCCCGACACGGATGGGGGTTGCCTATGCGCTGCTGGGGGCCATTGCCACGCCGTTCGTGGTGGCGGCCGCGGCGGCCGCGCTGGAGCCCCTCGGCATGCCGGCCCTGACGCTGCCTTTCGTGCTCGTGACCTGGCTGTTCCTGTTTGCGAGCCGGGTGTTCCCGACGCTGCGGCCGGCCGGTGCGCCAAGCGTGGCACCTGGGCAGGACCCGATGCCGTAACAGGGCCCGACGCCTCACCGGATTTCCCTGCCTGAATGGATTGCTGAAAGAGGTTCCCGATGATCCACCACAGATTCCCCGACCGGCGCTGGCGCCGGTGGTTCCTGCCCGGCGTGCTGGTGCTCGCCGCTGGCGTGCTGGCGGGTACGGCCAGCCTCGTGCGGGCCCACGAGCTGCACTCGGCACGTCCAGCGTCCGGCACGGCGTCTGGCACGACGTCTGGCACGGCGCCCGACCGGCCGTTGAACCTGGCGTCGAAGCTGACGCCGAGACTGCAGGACCTGCTGCGCCAGGAGATGCGCGCCATCGAACAGGCGAGCCAGCAGATGCTCTCGGCACTGATCGCCGGCGACGATGCCCGCGTGGCGCAGCTTGCCCGGCAGATCCATGACAGCTTCATCCTGGACCAGGCGATGACGGCGGCCGACAAGGAAGCGCTGGAGGCGGCCGCACCGGCTGGCTTCATCACGCGGGACGAAGCCTTCCACGAGCTGGCAGGGTCGCTCGCCGAGTCGGCCCGGGCGGGCGACCGCCACCGGCAGCAACAGCAGTTCGGCCAGATGATCGAGGCCTGCAGCGCCTGCCATGCGCGTTATGCCACGGACCGCTTCCCGCAGCTTGCGAAGTAGGCGGTTCAGGCCACCAGCGGAAAGCTGAAAGCGGCTTCGAATCCGTCCGGCTGTCCCGGCGCGGGTGACTGCAGGTCGAGCCTGCCCTGCGTGCCGGCAGCGATGGCCTGGGCGATCGGGACGCCAAGCCCGCTGCCTGCGGCGGACGTGTCGCCGCGCTCGAAGCGCGTGGTGAGCCGGGCCAGGACGTCGGCTGGCACCACGGGGCCCTGGTTGCTGACGCAGAGCCTGCCACTGCCGTCATTCGCCTCCAGCGTGACCCGCACGGGCTCGCCGGCCGTGCCGTGCTTCAGCGCGTTCTCGATCAGGTTGCGGGCGAGGATCGCGAACGCGTCCGGATCGATGTCGGACGACACCGGCGCCGGCGGCTTGTCGTGCTGGATGCGGCGCCCGTCCGGATCCAGCTCCGCGACGACCATCCGCAGGATCGGGCCAAGGTCCAGGGGCATGCCGGTGCGCAGCCGGCCTCCCTCGGCCCGGGCGAGCTGCAGCAGCTTGCCGGCGAGGTGGTTCAGCCGCTTCAACGCGGTCTCGATGCCGGTGGCCCGTTGCCGGACGGCCGGATCGCTGCTTTCGGCGAGCAGGCGCTGCACCTGGGCCAGCGCTGCCGCCATCGGCGTGCGCAGCTCGTGGGCGGCATTGGCGGCGAAGTGGCGCTCCGCGTCCAGCGTCCGGCGGACATTCCCGAGCAGGTCGTTGACGGCGGTGGCCACGGGCATCATCTCGGCCGGCA
>CAZMVP010000014.1:5620-19991 GCA_964569355.1 uncultured Chromatiaceae bacterium
TGGGTGCCGGTCTGGCGGAAGCCGGGGCCGTCGAAGGGCGGGAAGTCGGCGTCGTTGGCCCGGCTGGAGCGCAACAGCACGTGGCCTTCCGCATCGCGCACGAGGTAGCTGAAGTACTCCTCGCGGGGTCGCAGCGCTGAGATGCGCTGGGCCACGTCGCGTGGCTCGCGGCCAATGACATCGAGGGTGGCGAGCGGCAGGATCCGCTGGGCCGCGACTTCCAGCGTGGAATCGAAGACCCGGTTGATCTCGGCGCGCAGCAGGGTCGCGGTGACCAGGGCCGTGGCAATCCACAAGAGCGAAATGCCGAGGCCGAGCGCCAGCGCCAGTCGCCATTGCAGGGAGGAGGGTGGCGATGCGGGGATGTTCATGGGCCTGGCTTCAGGTCATGGGGGCGGGTGGCGGCGCTCACGCTGCGCGCAAGCGGTAACCGAGCCCGCGGATGGTTTCGATGACGTCGGGCCCGAGCTTCCGGCGCAGCCGGCTGATGTGCACCTCGATCGTGTTGCTTTCGATGTCGGTATCGAAGGAATAGAGCTGCTCCTCGAGCTGGCTCTTCGAGAGCACCTTGCCGGGGCGCAGGAGCAGGGCTTCGAGCAGCATCCATTCGCGGGCGGTCAGCATGATGGCCTCGCCATGGCGGGAGATCGAGCGGGCGGCCACGTCGATCTCGAGGTCGCCATGGGTGATCCGCGGGTTGGGGTTGCCGGCATAGCGCCGGGCGACGGCGCCGAGGCGTGCCGAGAGCTCGGACAGGTCGAAGGGCTTCACGAGGTAGTCATCCGCGCCGGCATTCAGCCCGGCGATCCGGTCGCTGATCTGGTCCAGGGCCGTGAGGATGATCACCGGCACCTGGTTGCCCCGGCTGCGCAGCCCGCGCAGGAAGGGCAGGCCGCGGCCATCGGGCAGCATCAGGTCGAGCAGCAAAAGTTCGTAATGCGCGGCAGCCAGGAATTTCGCTGCCTCGTCGAGCCGGGTCGCCCAGTCCACGGAATGGCCGTCGGCGGTGAGCTGGTCGCGAACCGCCGCTCCCAGCACGGTGTCGTCCTCGATCAGCAGCACGCGCATCTGTCATTCATCCGGTTGTCGTCGGGAAGCCCTTGTGGATCACCAGCCTGACGTGAACCTGAAGCAACGCCATCGGCCGGCGTCAGGTGGGCGTCAGACTCGGTGACTATAAATGCTTCCGAACCCATCACACAGGAGACGTGCCGTGAGGAACTTGCTGAAGATGACCGTACTGATCGCCGGCCTTGGCCTGGGCGCTGCCGTCCATGCCGATGACGACTGCAACGTGCCGGTGGCCGACTGGCAGCCCAAGGAAGCTGTGCTGAAGATGGCCGCCGACCAGGGCTGGACCGTGCGCCGGGTCAAGGTCGATGACGGCTGCTACGAAATCGAGGGCAGCGACAAGGCCGGCCGCGACATGGAAGTCACGGTCAACCCGGGGACGCTGAAGATCATCGAGATCGACTACGAAGACGACGGCCGCACGCTCTGAGGCCGGTTCCGGCCCGGGTATCGGGCCGGACCCTGACAGCCGCCCTGCCGGACGCCCCCAACGGGGTGGTCAGCAGGGCGGTTTCTTTCGTGGTGCTGCCGGCAGTTCCACGGCGTCGCCGGTGCGGGGCCGCGCGACCTGCCAGCCCGGCCATCGCCCGAGTTCCGCGGCCAATGCCGCGGAGGCCTGCGGCTCGCCATGCATCAGGAAGGTCCGGGCCGGCGGTACCCTGAAGCCACGCAGCCAGCCGAGCAGGGCGGCCTGGTCGGCATGCGCCGAAAACCCGCCGAGTGTGTGCACGCTGGCCCGCACCGGCACCTCCTGGCCGAAGATGCGCACGCGTTCGGCGCCCTCCACCAGCCGCCTGCCCAGCGTTCCGCCGGCCTGGAAGCCGGTGATCAGGATGGCATTCTCCGGACGGGGCAGGTTGTGCAGCAGGTGGTGCTTGATGCGCCCCGCGGTGCACATGCCGCTCGCGGCAATGATGATGATCCCGCCGCGGATGTCGTTTAGCTTGATCGATTCGTCCACGCCACCGACGAAGCTGAGCTGCGGTACGCCCGACCCTCTTGCCGACCACTCGACGAGTTTCCTTGCCTCGTCGTCGAAGAGGTCCAGGTTGTTGCGGGTGATCCGGGTGACGGCGGTGGCCATGGGCGAGTCGACGCGGATGTCCAGGTCGCGGAAGCGTCCCAGGCGCGTGAGGTGGTGGAAGTAATAGAGCAGCTCCTGGGTCCGGCCCACCGCGAAGGCCGGCACGATGACATTGCCCTTGCGCACCAGCAGGGTGTCGTTCACGACCGCCACGAATTCGTCGAGCGTGTCGGCCAGGTTCTTGTGCAGCCGGTCGCCGTAGGTCGACTCGACGAACAGGAAATCCGCGTCGTCGATCGGGGTCGGGTCGTGGAGTATCGGCCGGTTCGGCTGGCCGAGGTCGCCGGAGAACACGAGCCTGGTTTCAGCCGGCCCTTCGGTGACCCAGAGCTCGAGGATGGCGGAGCCGAGGATGTGGCCTGCATCACGCAGCCGGATGCGCAGGTCGTCGCCCAGCGCGCAGGTCTCGTCGTATGGCACGGGCCGGAGCTGGTCCAGCACGGCCTCTGCGTCGGCCAGGGTGTAGAGCGGGACGGCGGGCGGATCATGCCGCCCGCGACGCTGCCTGGCGCGCCCGTTCTCCGATTCCTGGATGTAGGCACTGTCGCGCAGCATGACCTCCAGCAGTTCGATGGTGGCAGGCGTCGCGTAGACCGGGCCGCGGTAGCCGTCCTTCCGGAGCTTGGGCAAGAGCCCGCTGTGGTCGATGTGCGCATGGGTGAGCACCACGAAATCCAGCTCGCGGGGCTCGAACGCGAAGCGTGCATGATTGCGGGCCTCGGCCTCGCGGCCACCCTGGAACATCCCGCAGTCGATGAGGAAGCGGGCCCGGCCGGTTTCGACCAGGGTGCAGGAACCGGTAACTTCCTGGGCTGCCCCGTGGAAGGTGACTCTCACCGGATGCCGGTCGCGGGCGTTCGCCAGAGGAAGCGCCAGCCGATCGCCGAGAGGATGACCCACACCGTGCTGCGCATGGTCATCGCGGCCACGGTGCGTCGTTCGAAGGCGCCGCCGCCGGCGACGTGGATGCCGAAGGCGATGAAGGTGATGATCGTGCCCGCCGCGATGGCCAGGGCGAGCCCGACGGCCCAGCGCTTGCGCAGCCACAGGCCGATGCCGGCGATCACGTAGGCGAAGCCCGCCAGGAAATTGAACCACAGCACGAAGGGCACGTAATCGCCGGCGTCGAGCCGCGCGGCCTCGCTCCAGAAGAGCACCGCGCTGCCCTGCCTGAGCGTGAGCAGGCCGAGCAGGATTGCGATGATCCCCGCGGCGCGGGTCCAGAGCTGGCCGGGTGCCGATGTCATTGCGGTGCCTTTCATCAGCCGTAGTCTGCCACAGGCCGTCGTACCGGGCCGGACAGCAGGATGCCGGCGGCGACCAGCACCATGCCGGCCAGGTGGAACAGCCGGAAGGCTTCGCCCAGGAACAGCACCGAGAGGCCTGCGCCGATCAGCGGCATCACGTTCATGAACTGGCCCGTGGCTGCGGCGCCGATCAGCTCGACTGCGCGGTTGAAGAACAGGTAGGCGGCCAGCGACGGGAGGACCGAGACATAGGCAATCGCGAGCGCGCTGTCGAGGGTTGGCACGATCAACCAGCCGGAAGCCACTTCGCGCAGGTAGAGCGGCAGGATGCAGGCCACGCCGATGATCATCGTGGCGGCGAGGAAGCTCAGCGGGTGGATCGGCGGCCGGCGCCGCAGGATCACCGAGTAGATGGCCCAGAGCACGACGGCGATGCCGATGATCGCATCGCCGCTGTTGACGCGGATCGCGAGCAGCTGGTGCAGGTCGCCGCGGACCAGCACCACGAGCACGCCACAGAGCGACACGATGACGCCGGCGATCTGGCGGAACGTGGTCCGGTCGTGCAGGAGCGCGGCGCCGGCCAGCAGGATCAGCGCCGGCTGGGCGGCCTGCAGCAACATGGCATTGAGCGCGGTCGTGGTCTGCAGGCCCGAGTACAGCATGGTGTTGAAGGTGCCGATGCCGAGGATGCCGAGCACGAGCAGGATCCGCCAGTAGCGGCGCAGCACCGGCAGGTCGCGCCGGAGAGGGCGCCAGGCAAAGGGCAGGAGCAGCGCGAGCGCGATCGCCCAGCGCCAGAACGACAACGCCACCGGCGGCACGAGCTCGCGCGCGCCGCGCGCAATGATCGCGTTGCCGGCCCAGAACAGCGCGGTGAACGACAGCAGCAGGTAGGCCGAGTTCCACAGCGGCGCGATGGTCGCTTGCAGGGCCCTTGGCGTGCGCATCGGTGCCGTCAGGTCGGGGTGGCTCCGTGGCTGGCGACCTTGTGGAGCTGGCCGCGCAGGTCGCGGGTGGTGCGCCGGACGATGACGAAGAACAGCGGGATGTAGAAGATCGCAAGGACCGTGGCCGTCAGCATGCCGCCGACCACGGCGGTGCCGATCGCGATCCGGCTGTTGGCGCCGGCGCCGGTGGACACCGCCAGCGGCAGCACGCCGAAGATGAACGCGATGCTGGTCATCAGGATGGGGCGCAACCGGATCCGGGCCGCCTCGATGGCGGCTTCGATCACGCGCTTGCCCTGCTTCTCCGCCTGCTCGGCGAACTCGACCATCAGGATGGCGTTCTTCGCGGCCAGGCCCATGGTCGTCAACAGGCCGATCTGCAGGTAGATGTCGTTTTCGAGGCCGCGCAGCGTCACGGCCAGCACGGCACCGACCAGCCCGAGCGGGATGACGAGCAGCACCGCGATCGGGATCGTCCAGCTTTCATAGAGCGCGGCGAGGCACAGGAACACCACGAGCAGCGACAGCGCATAGAGGAACGGCGCCTGGCCGGTGGAAAGCTTCTCCTGGTAGGACATGCCGCTCCAGGCGACCGAGGTACCCGGGTACGCGCTCGCCAGGCGCTCCATCACGTCCATGGCCTCGCCCGAACTGACGCCGGGCGCCGCCTGGCCCTGGAATTCGTAGGAGGGCAGGCCGGAGAACCGTGACAGCGCTGGTGGCGCCGTCGACCAGTCCACTGCCGAGAACGAGGAGAACGGCGCCATCTGGCCGGTGGCCGACCGCACGTACCACTGGGAGATGTCCTGCGGCGTGGCCCTGAAGGGAGCGTCGCCCTGCACGTAGACGCGCTTGACCCGGCCGCGATCGATGAAGTCGTTGACGTAGCGCCCGCCGAGTGCCGTGGCCAGCGTGTCATTCACGTTCGCCGAGCTGAGACCGAGCACGGCGAGCTTCTGCTGGTCGATCGCGATGTCGAGCGTCGGCTGGTCCTCGAGGTTGGTGAGCCGGACCGACGACAGGCTCGGGTTCTTGCGGGCTTCTTCCAGCAGCTTGTCCCGCGCCGCGCGGAACTCGTCGCGGGTCAGCGCCCCGGAGTTGCGCAGTTCCATCATGAAGCCGGCCGACCGGCCCATCCCGCGCACGGCCGGGGGCAGCACGGTGAAGACATCGGCATCGCGCAGCGTGGACAGTGCCTCGGTGGCCCGCTCGGCGACGGCCGGCGCGCCGTTCTCCTTGCCGGGGCGTTCATCCCAGTTCTTCAGCGACAGGAAGCCGATGCCGGAGTTCTGGCCACCGCCACCGCTCATGCCGGAGCCGGCGATGGTGAAGATGGCCTTGGTGTTCGCGGCCTCCTTCTGCATGAAGTAGTCCTCGACCGTCCGCTGCACTGCCATCGTGCGGCCGAGCGTGGCGCCTGGCGGCAGGTTGAACATCACCATGCCGCTGCCCTGGTCCTCGGTCGGGAGGAAGCTCGTCGGCAGCCGGAAGAACAGCACGACCAGCAGCGCCACGGTGATGCCGTAGATCACGAGCAGGCGCCACTTGCGGTCCACGCTCTTGCCGACGGCGCCGGTGTAGCGCTCCGAGCTGCGCTTGAAGGCGTGGTTGAACCAGTCCCTCGGGCCTGCCAGCCAGCGGGCCACGGTGCTGGTCCCGGCCGGCCCATCGTGCCGCTTCAGCATGGTGGCGGTCAGCGCCGGGGTCAGGATCAGCGCCACCACCACCGACAGCGCCATGGCCGCGATGATGGTCACCGAGAACTGGCGGTAGATCTCGCCGGTGGCGCCGCCGAAGAAGGCCATCGGCAGGAAGACCGCGGACAGCACGAGGCCGATCGCGATCAGCGCGACCTGGATCTCGTTCATCGATTCGATCGTCGCCTCCTTCGGCGACATCTGCGGGTTCTCGGCCATCAGCCGTTCGACGTTCTCGACGACGACGATGGCGTCGTCGACGAGCAGTCCGATGGCCAGCACGAGGCCGAACAGGGTCAGCGTGTTGATCGTCAGGCCGAAGAATGCCAGCACGCCGAAGGTCCCGAGGATCACGACCGGCACGGCGATCGTCGGGATCAGGGTCTCGCGCCAGCCCTGCAGGAACACGAACATCACGAGCACCACGAGGATGATCGCCTCGACGAGCGTGATGACCACCTCCTTGATGGACAGCTTGACGAAATCCGTGGTGTCGAACGGATAGGTGTACGCATAGCCCGGCGGGAAGCTGGCCGATTGGGCTTCGATCTCCGCCTTGACGCGCTCGGCGGTCTTCAGCGCGTCGGCTCCCGAGGCGAGCGACACCGAGAGGCCGGCGCCCGGGTGGCCGTTGATGCGCGTGACCACGCTGTAGCTCTCCGCGCCGAGTTCCACGCGGGCCACATCGGAGAGCTTGACGGTGGAGCCGTCCTGCGCGGTCTTCAGCACGATGTTGCGGAACTGCTCGGGCGTGCTGAGCCGCGACTGGGCAGTGACCGTGGCATTGAGCCGGTTGGTCACGGGCATCGGCTGGCCGCCGATCTCGCCGGCTGCGATCTCCGTGTTCTGGGCCCGCACCGCCGCGACCACGTCACCTGGCATCAGCGCGTAGCCGGCGAGCCTGGCCGGATCCAGCCAGATGCGCATGGCATAGGAACTGCCGAAGACGTTGGTGTCGCCGACGCCGGGCACCCGGCCGATCGCGTCCTGCAGGTTCGAGGTCAGGAAATCGGAGATGTCCTGGTTCGTGGCGCGGTTGGTCGCGTCGTAGATCGTGGCGATCAAAAGGAAGCCGGGATCGGACTTGTTGACGCGCAGGCCCTGTTCCTGCACCTGCTGCGGCAGCCGCGGCAGGGCCGCCTGCACCCGGTTCTGCACCTGCACCTGCGCGATGTCCGGGTCGGTGCCCTTCGCGAAGGTCACGTTGATCGACACCGAGCCGCGCGAGCTGGAGTCCGAACTGAAATACAGCAGCCCGTCGATGCCGGTGAGCTGCTGCTCGATCACCTGGGTGACGCTGTTTTCCAGGGTCTCGGCCGACGCACCCGGATAGGTGGCGCGGATCGACACGTTGGGCGGCGCGATATCCGGGTACTGCTCGATCGGCATCGTGTAGATCGCGCCGGCACCGAGCAGCATGATGATGATGGCGATGACCCAGGCAAAGATGGGCCGTTCGATGAAGATCCGGGAAATCATTCGGCGTCAGCCGTCGCCGGCGGTCGTGGCCACGGGCTTGACCAGCGATCCCGGCTGCACCTTGTTGGTGCCCTCGGTGATCACCTTTGCGCCGGCCTTGAGTCCGGCCGTCACCACCCAGTCCGTGCCGACCACGCGGTCGGCCGTCACATCCTGTCGCACCACCTTGTTGTCGTTGTCGACCACGAGCACGGTGGCGTTGCCCTTGGCATCCCGGGCGACGCCCGCCTGCGGGACCAGGATGGCCTGGGTATCGACCATCTGGGCGAAGATCGCCCGCACGAACATGCCCGGCAGCAGCAGGCCATCGGGGTTGTCGAAGCGGGCGCGCAGGGTCACCGTGCCCGTGCTCTCGTCGACCATGGCCTCGGAGAACTCCAGCGTGCCGGCGTGGGCGTACTCGCTGCCATCGGGCAGCTTCAGGCGCACGGCCGTGCTGGCCGGGATCACATCCTTGCGGGCCAGTGCCTGGCGCAGCGCCAGCAGGTCGTTGCTCGACTGCTGGATGTCCACGGCAATGGGGTTCAGTTCCTGGATCACGGCCAGCGGATCGCTCTGGCCCGAGGTCACGAGTGCACCCACGGTGAACAGCGACCGGCCGATCCGCCCGCCGATCGGTGCGGGAACCGTGGTGTAGCGCAGGTTGATCTCGGCGGTCTGGAGCGCGGCCTCGGCCTGCTGCACGGCTGCGGTGGTCACATGGGCCTGGGCCAGCGTGTCGGCGTAGTCCTGCTGGCTGATGACATGGGTATCCAGCAACTCGCGATAACGGTCGGCCTTGGCGGTGCTGGCCTCGGCATTGGCCCTGGCGGCCGCAAGACTCGCCTTGGCCTGGGCCACGGCAGCTTCATAGAGCGAGGGATCGATCTGGTAGAGCGGCTGGCCCTTCTCGACGCGGGCGCCTTCGGTGAACAGGCGGCGGCGGATGATGCCGGACACCTGCGGCCGGACCTCGGAGGTGTGGTAGGCATTGGTGCGGGCGCCGAGTTCGATCGATACCGGCACGTTGCTTTGCCGGGCCAGGACATAACCGACTTCCACGGTCTGGTTCTGCGCCCAGCCGTGCTTCGACTGCTGTTTGCCGCAGCCGGCAAGGGTCACGAGCGACAGGCAGCCCAAGGCCAGCGAGGCCACGACAGCCGGCTGGCGGAAGGGGGAACAGGGACGGGACAGGGGCGCGGTCGCCGACGACGAAGCGAATGATTTCACGTTGGGACTTCAATCAGCAGTGGCTAGCCGCAGAGCGGCGCGGACGCTGCCTGCTGGGCTCGGTCCGGCATTCTAGAACGATAGCCCCGCACTGGCGACCCTCGCCCCGGCTCCTGCGACAACCCGGCGCAACTTTCTCCGGGCCCGGATGATCTCTTAGAATGCCCGGCTGGCCCGGCCATCGACGGATCCGATCCGTCCACCAGCACGAACCATCCGGCCATCACTTCGGGGTACCACGTCCATGCGACGTCCAATGATCTACATGCTCGTCGCGGTCGGGCTTTTTTTCGGCGCAATCTTCGGCTTCAAGGCCTTCGTCGGCGCGAAGATCAAGTCGGTCATGGCCAACATGCCGATGCCACCGGTCACGGTGTCCACCGTGCACGCCCTGGCAGACACCTGGACGCCCACGATCCCGGCCGTGGGGTCGTTGCGAGCCTCGCGCGGCGTGGACGTCACCTCCCAGGTGGCGGGGCAGATCATCGCGATCCATTTTGAATCGGGCGGTTCAGTCAAGGCCGGCGACCCGCTGCTGGAGCTCTATGCCGCCGACGAGCAGGCGCAATTGCAAGGCCTCGTCGCGGATCGGAAGCTCGCCGAACTCAACCTCGGGCGGGCCGAACAGCTGATCAGGGACAAACTGATCTCGGCCTTCGACCTCGACACGAAGCGCAATGACCTCGAGCGCGCCAAGGCCGCCGAGGACGCGCTGCGGCTGCAGATCCGCGAGAAGTCCGTGCGTGCGCCATTTGCCGGGCGGGTCGGCATCCGCCAGGTCGACCTCGGCCAGTACCTGCAGCCCGGCAACCCCATCGTCCGGCTGGAATCCGGCGACCAGATGCTCGTCGATTTTCCGGTCGCGCAACAGGAGCTGGGCAACCTGAAGATCGACCGGCCGGTGTCGTTGCAGGTCGATGCCTGGCCCGGCCAGGTGTTCCACGGCAGGATCATGGCCATCGAGCCGCAGGTCGATCCCGCCACGCGAAACATCAAGGTCCGGGCCGTGGTGGACAACGCCGATGGCAGGCTGCTGCCCGGCATGTTCGCCCGGATCGAGGTCGAGCTGCCCGCCCGGGAGCACGTGGTCACCGTGCCGCAGGCCGCGATCCTGAAAAGCCCCTACGGCGATGCGGTGTTCGTGGTCGAGGAGCAGAAGGGTGCCGATGGCAAACCCGAACTCCATGCGGCCAACACCCCGGTCGTCACCGGCTCCCGGCGGGGTGACCAGGTGGCGATCGTCAGTGGCCTGGCTGCGGGCGCGACCGTGGTCTCCGCCGGACTGCAGAAGCTGCGCAATGGCTCGGTGGTGCTCATCGACAACTCGGTGCCGGTCAGCAACAACCCGGCGCCGCAACCGGTGAATAACTGATCCCCACCGGCATGTCGAACATCACTGATCTTTTCATCCGCCGGCCGGTGCTGGCGATGGTGGTGAGCCTGCTGATCCTGCTCATCGGCCTGCGGGCGACCCAGCTCCTGCAGGTCCGGCAGTTCCCGCAGAGCGAGTCGGCCGTGATCCGGATCGTCACCGCCTACCCGGGCGCGGACGCCGATCTCGTCAAGGGTTTCGTGACCACGCCGCTCGAGCGCGAGATCGCCAGCGCCGATGGCATCGACTACCTGGAATCGAGCAGCCTGCAGGGCGTCAGCGCGATCACCGCGCACCTGAAGTTGAACTACCCGCCCTACGATGCGCTCACCCAGGTCACCGCCAAGGTGAACCGGGTGCGGGCCGACCTGCCGAGGGCCAGCGAATCCCCGGTGCTGGACGTGGCCATCGGCGAGACCACGTCGGCCATGTACATGAGCTTCACCAGCGCGACCCGGCCGCAGAACCAGATCACCGACTACATCGTCCGCAAGGTGCAGCCGCGCCTCGAGGCCGTGGCCGGCGTCCAGCAGGCCGCGATCCTCGGTGGCCGCAGTTTCGCGATGCGCATCTGGCTCGACCCGGTGCGGATGTACGCCCTCGGCATCACGGCGACCGATGTCAACAATGCGCTGCTCGCCAACAACTACCAGGCCGCGGTCGGCAAGACCAAGGGCGAGGCCATCTCGGTCGGCCTCACGGCCGGCACGGACCTGCACACGGCGCGGGAATTCCAGGAGCTGATCGTTGCCCAGCGCGGTGATGCCGACATCCGGCTGAAGGATGTCGCGACGGTGGAGCTGGGGGCCGAGGACTACGACTCGTCAGTGGCCTTCAACGGCAAGATCGCCACCTTCGTCGCGGTCGACGTGCTGCCCACGGCCAACCCGCTCGTGGTGATCGACGAGATCCGGCGGATCCTGCCCGAAATCCAGGCAGACCTGCCCGCCGACATGGAGGGCGACATCTCGTTCGACACCACGCGCTACATCGACGACTCGATCCGGGAGGTGGTGCAGACCCTCATCGAGGCGGCATTGATCGTGATGGTCGTGATCTTCCTGTTCCTCGGCACGCTGCGCGCGGTGATCATTCCCGTGGTGGTGATTCCGCTGTCGCTGGTCGGGGCAGTGGGCTTGATGCTGGCGCTCGGCTATTCGATCAACCTGCTGACCTTGCTGGCCATGGTGCTGGCGATCGGGCTGGTCGTGGACGACGCGATCATCGTGGTGGAGAACATCCAGCGACACATCGACGAGGGCATGCCGCGGTTCGATGCCGCCCTGCGCGGCGCGCGCGAACTTGCGTTGCCGGTGGTGGCCATGACGATCACGCTGTTCGCCGTGTATGCGCCGATTGGTCTTGCCGGCGGCATCACCGGCAGCCTGTTCCGGGAATTTGCCTTCACGCTGGCCGGGGCCGTGCTGGTGTCCGGCGTCATCGCGCTGACGCTGTCACCGATGATGTGCTCGAAGATGCTGCCGCAACGCTCGGAGGAGGGCCGGCTCGCGTGGTTCCTCGACCGGCAGTTCGAGCGGCTGCGGGAACGCTACCAGCGCCTGCTGCAGCACTCGTTGAACTCGGTGCCGGTGGTGCTGGTGTTCTGTGGCCTGCTGCTCGTGAGCATCTACTTCATGTTCACGATGACGCCGGCCGAGCTGGCCCCGGTGGAGGACGAGGGGATCGTGCTCGTGATGTCCACCGCGGCTGCGGATACCGCGCCGGAGCAGCTCGCGAAGTACACCGGGCAGCTCGTGGACATCTACCGCAGGATCCCCGAGGCGGAGCAGACCTTCCTGTTCAACGGCAGCCTCGGCAGCGGCCCGGCCTCCAGCAGCAACACCGCACTGTCCGGCATCGTGCTGAAGCCCTGGAGCGAGCGCAGCCGGACCCAGATGGAGGTGACCCAGGTCATCCAGCAGGCGGCGAGTCGCGTGGCGGGATTGCAGTCGGTGGCCTTCGACATGCCGCCGATGCCGGGTACCGGCGGCGGCCTGCCCGTGGAGTTCGTGCTGGGCTCGACGCACGAACCGCTTGAAATGTACGCCACCGGTCAGGCCCTGCTCGATGCCGCGCGCAAGAGCGGCCTGTTCATGTTCGCCGACATCGACATGAAATTCGATCGGCCGCAGGCCACGGTCACGATCGACCGCGACAAGGCGGCTGCGCTCGGCGTCGACATGCAGCAGCTCGGCCAGGACCTTGCCGTGATGATGGGCGGCAATTACACCAACCGCTTCAGCATCCAGGGGCGCAGCTACAAGGTGATTCCGCAGGTCGATCGCTCCCACCGGCTGAATCCCGACCAGATCGGCACCTTTCCGGTGCGCACGGCGAGCGGTACCGTGGTACCGCTGTCGGCACTGGTGGACGTGACGCATTCGGTGCAGCCGCAGGAGCTGAAGCGCTTCCAGCAGCAGAATTCCGTGACGCTGTCCGGCGTGCCGATGCCGGGGGTGACGCTCGGGACGGCGCTGGACTACCTGAAGGACACCGCGGCGCGCCTGGCGCCGAGCGGCTACCAGTTCGACTACTCGGGCTCCTCGCGCCAGTTCGTGCAGGAGGGCAGCAGCCTGATCATCGCCTTCTTCTTCGCGATCATCATCATCTACCTGGTACTTGCCGCCCAGTTCGAATCGTTTCGCGATCCGCTGATCATGCTCGTGAGCGTGCCGATGTCGATTGCCGGCGCGCTCGTGTTCCTGACCATGGGTGCTGCCACCATCAACATCTACACCGAGGTCGGGCTGATCACGCTGATCGGCCTGATCAGCAAGCATGGCATCCTGATCGTGGAGTTCGCCAACCAGCTGCAGCTGCAGGGGTTGTCGAAGCGCGAGGCGATCGAGAAGGCGGCCGGCATCCGGCTGCGGCCGATCCTCATGACCACGGCCGCAACCGTGCTTGGCGTCCTGCCGCTGCTCATCGCCTCCGGTGCCGGGGCGGTGAGCCGCTACAACATCGGCCTCGTGATCACCACGGGCATGACGATCGGCACGCTGTTCACGATTTTCGTGGTGCCGGCGGTGTACCTGGCGCTGGGGACGGAGCATCGGGCGGAACAGCAGGCAGCTGAAACCGCGGCGGCATCCTAGGCTGCTTCGCGGATCGACGCCGGCGGTGATGATTGCATGCCGGGCCCTCCTGGCCCGATCGGCTTATACTTTGCCAATGGAGCATTCCGATCCCGCTGCCGACGCCCACGAACCAGACGAGGACGTTTCGCTCGTCGGCTGGATGCTCAGTCTCACCCCCGCCGAGCGGCTGTGGGTGCTGCAGGGATTCGTCGACAGTCTCAGCGAGTTGCGCCGTGAGCAGCCGACCACGATTCAAAGACGCCCTTGAAGTCTTCGCCAGGCACGAGGTAGAGCTGATCGTGGTTGGTGGCGTGGCTGCCGTGATTGGTGGCGCACCGATCGCGACCTTCGATCTCGATGTCGTCCACGCGCGCGATGCCGCGAACCTCGCTCGCCTGCGGGCAGCACTTGATGAGCTCGAAGCGCGCTACCGTGATCCAGCGGGTCGGCTGCTGCGACCGGAAACGCCTGCTCTTGCTGGTACCGGCCATCACCTTCTTCTCACTCGCTGCGGGCCGGTGGATCTGCTTGGAGCAATCGGCCGCGACCGCAGTTACGAGGATTTGCTGCCCGAGGCGGTCGCTGTCGATCTGGGTGGCGTCACTGTCCACGTGCTCGGACTCGCGGCCCTGATCCGGACCAAGGAGGAGGCCGGTCGCGAGAAGGACCGCGCGGTGCTGGAACTGCTGCGCCAGGCCTTGCGCGGCTCGACGCAGACGGACCAGTAGTAAGCGGTAGCACAGCAAGTTGTGCGTCGGACACGAATCGGCCGGTTTGCAGCAACCAGCCGCAGCTGCAAGGGCTGTCGAAGCGGGCGGCCATCGAGAAGGCCGCCGGTATCCGGCTGCGGCCGATCCTGATGACCACGGCCGCGACCGTGCTCGGCGTGGTGCCGAGCGGTGTACCTGGCGCTGGGGACGGATCATCGGGCGCAACGACAGGGCGTGGAACACGCGGCATCCTAGGCCGCCTCTTGCGGGTCTTGCGGGTCTTGCGGGCGCCGTCTTCGAGGCCGAAAAAAGGAAACCCCGCACGAGGCGGGGTTTCCCGGTCTTTGCCAATGACCCGGTCATCCGGGGTTGGCTGAACCCTGTCAGGCACTTGCTCTTCAGGCAGCCATGCGGCGACAGGCAATCCCGAGGAAGCCCAGCGTTCCGAGTTTGCCGCCGAAGAGCGAGCCGATGT
>CAZMVP010000014.1:20001-22086 GCA_964569355.1 uncultured Chromatiaceae bacterium
AGCCAGACAACTGCCGGCACCGGCCACGGCGGACGTGACCAGGCCATCGTAGGAATTGTTCAGCGTCTGGGGCGGGCCCTTGAGCACGTCATCGCCACCGATGGTCACGGTCGAGCCGATTGTCGCGGCATTGCCGCAACGCGCGGGTCGGCGCGGGTTGTACGCGCCCCCGCATCGGCGTTACGGTGGGGCATCGCTGGTTTCCACATAAGGAGGCAACTGGCCATGCGTACGTCATTTGCTCCGGACAGTCACGTTTCCACGAAGCATTCCGGCCGCCGCGAGGTCCTGGCAAAGCTCCTGGCCCCGGCCGACATCCAGCTCGATGGCTCCCGCCCCTGGGACATCACGATCCACGACGAACGATCCATCGACCGGATCCTGGCCGAAGGCGGCCTCGGTGCGGGCGAGTCCTACATGGATGGCTGGTGGGACTGCCGCTCCATCGACCAGATGCTGGCCCGGGTCCTGAGGGCCGGGCTCGACAACCAGCTGCCCTCCGCTGGCCTGCTGTGGGCGCAGATCCAGGCCCATGTCCGCAACATGCAGAGCCGGCACCGGGCCTGGATCGTGGGGCGCAAGCACTACGACATCGGCGATGACCTGTATCGCCACATGCTCGACCCCCGGATGATCTACAGCTGCGGCTACTGGGCCGCCGCGGACAACCTTGCGGCCGCGCAGGAGGCCAAGCTGGACCTCGTTTGCCGCAAGCTCGGCATCCGGGAAGGCATGCGCGTGCTGGACGTGGGCTGCGGCTGGGGCGGGGCGGCCGAGTACATCGCGCAGCGCTACGGGGCACAGGTGGTGGGCTGCACGATCTCGGTGAACCAGGCCCAGGCGGCCACCGAACGCTGCGCGGCGCTGCCGGTGGATATCCTTTTGCAGGATTATCGGGACCTTGCGGGACGTTTCGACCGGATCTATTCGATCGGCATGTTCGAGCATGTCGGGCCGCGGAACTACGTGACCTTCCTCGACAAGATGCGGGAGCTGCTCGAGCCGGATGGCCTGATGCTGCTGCACACGATCGGCAGCCTGCATTCAGGCAGCGTTGGCGACCCGTGGCTGACGCGGTACATCTTCCCGAACGGTGTGCCGCCGTCGATGGCCCAGATCACCGATGCCGCCGAGGGGCGCTTCGTGGTTGAGGACTGGCACAACTTCGGCAGCGACTACGACCGGACGCTGATGGCGTGGTCCGCCAACTTCACGCAGTCCTGGCCCGAGCTGAAACGGCATTACGACGAGCGGTTCCGCCGGATGTGGCGCTACTACCTGCATTCCTGCGCCGGAGCGTTCCGGGCCCGGCACAACCAGTTGTGGCAGCTCGTGCTGTCGCCGACCGGCGTGGCGGGTGGCTATCGCAGCGTCCGCTGAACGCTGAACTATGTAATGCAGTTCCGTTTGCTTCAGCCTGATGTGTTAAATTCTGTCCACATTCATTCACCAGACGGGACCCTCGCCTCGATGCCAACCATTTTCCAGCCCCTGCCGCGCACCGCCACCTTGGCCGCGATCGCCATGCTGGCCAGCCTCGCCCTGGCGCCGGCGGCCAACGCCGTGCCCTGTGGCAACCTGCTGTCGGGCGGCGTGGCCCCCAGCATCGCCTGCCAAAACGGCGCCGACGGTGACACCGTGGCCACGGCTTCCGACCTGAATACCGGCAATTTCTTCGGCCTCAGTTCGTGGCAGTTGCTCGACAACACCCGGGACGGGGTGGACAGCACCTTCTGGTCGTTCATCGGTGGCAATCCCCATGGCACGCACATGGGGATCGGCAGCCTCGCGGCCGGCATCTGGGATTCGTTCTCGAGCCTGAGCATCGTGCTCCAGGGCCATGGCGGCGCGATGGACAGCGACGTGAAGTGGGCGGCCTACCAGATGAACCCGGGTGACCGGTGGTTCGCGTGGACCTACGACTACCTGCACCAGCTGGGCACGGCGAAGCTCTTTGGCGTGGTCCGCTCGGTGCAGAACACCACGGTGCCGGAACCGACGAGCCTGGCGCTGGTCGGGCTGGGCCTGGTGGCCGGGACGGCGGCACTGCGCCGGCGTCGACAGGCACAAGCCGGCCGCTGATCC
>CAZMVP010000014.1:22186-23761 GCA_964569355.1 uncultured Chromatiaceae bacterium
CCGCTCCCGTCAGGCGCTGCCGAGCTGGAAGGCCAGCATCGCGCCCAGATAACCGAGGCCTGTCATGTAGCACCAGGCGAACAGCGGCCAGCGCCACGTGTTGGTTTCCCGGCGCATTACTGCAATCGTTGCCGCGCACTGCAGGCAGAACGCGTAGAAGATCAAAAGGCCGATGGCCATCGGCATGGTGTACACGAGGCTGCCATCCGGCCGGGTGGCCGTCTTCAGCCGGTCGCGCAGCGCGTCTTCCGCGTCATCGGCCTGGCTGCCGACCGAATAGATCGTGCCCATGACGGCAATGACCACTTCCCGGGCGGGGAAGCTGGCGATCACGGCCGCAGCGACCTTCCAGTCCCAGCCAAGTGGCCTGAACGCCGGTTCGATGAAGTGACCGAGCTGGCCGAGCCAGCTGTCTTCCAGGTACTGGCTGGCCTCGGCGGCATCCAGCGCGGCAAGGCGGGAATCCCGTTCATCGGCTGGCAGTCCGCTTGCCACGACGACGGCCCGTTCGGCGGCAAAGGACTCGCCGATCGCGGCCGGTCGCGGGAAATACACCAGCGCCCAGATGACGATGGCCACGCCGAAGATCACGGTGCCGGCCCGGACCAGGAAGATCTTGCCGCGACCCGCCAGCTTCAGCAGCACCGATTTCCAGTTGGGCCAACGGTAGGGCGGCAGCTCGATCATGAAGGTCGGCGTCGGGCCACGCAGGATCGTGCGCTTCATCAGAAGCGCCGTCAGCACGCCGCCGACGATGCCGAGCAGGTACAGCCCGAGCAGCACGAGGCCCTGCAGGTTCACCCACCCGCCGAGGTAGTGTTCCGGCGGAATGAAGGCGGCGATCAGCAGGGCATAGACGGGCAGCCGGGCCGAGCAGGTCATGAAGGGCGCGGCGAGGATCGTGGCCAGGCGGTCGCGAGGATCCGGGATGACCCGGGTGGCCATGATGCCCGGCACTGCGCAGGCGAAACCGGAGAGCATCGGAATGAAGGATTGCCCGGATAGCCCGACCGCCCGCATCAGCCGGTCGACCATGAACGCCACGCGCGGCATGTAGCCCGAGTCCTCCAGGAAGATGATGAAGGCAAACAGGATCAGGATCTGCGGCAGGAAGACCACCACGCTGCCGACGCCGGCGATCACGCCATCGACGATGAGGCTCGTGAGTGCGCCGGCCGGCAGCGTGGCGCGGACCATCTCCGAGAGCAGTGACGTGGCGTGGTCGATCAGCTCCATCATCGGCGTGGCCCAGGAGAACACGGCCTGGAACACCGCGGCCATGACCAGCAGGAAGAGCACCGAGCCGATGACCGGGTGGTTGGTGATCCGGTCGAGGCGATCGGCGAAGGTCAGGCGCGGCGGATCGCGCCGTTCGGTGCGGGAAACGATGCCGTTGATGAGCCGGTAGCGCGCAGTCGCCTCGACCTGCGCCAGCGAGGCGCCGCTTTTCAGCCGGTCGCGCAATGCCGTGAGCTCGGCGTGGAATGCCTTGGGGGCCTGGACCTGGAAGCGATGCTCGGCGGCGCCCTGGACGTCGATCAATGCGCGCTCGACCTCGTAGTCACTGAGGCTTGC
>CAZMVP010000015.1:0-2694 GCA_964569355.1 uncultured Chromatiaceae bacterium
CCACTGCGCTTGAGCGTCATCGCGATCGCATCGAGGCCCTCGAGCAGCATCTCGCGGTCCGCCTCGGCCATCGTGAACGGATGCCGATCGCCATTCGGGGCAGTCACCTCGCAGGCCGTGAGGTCCACGGTCACCAGGTTCTTCTCCGGCGCGGCCTCGACCTGTTTCGCCAGGTTTTCCACCACCGGATCCGGCAGCGCCACCGGCACGATGCCGTTGCGCACGCAGTTGCCCTGGAAGATCGCACCGAAGCTCGGTGCGATGATCGCGCGGAAGCCCCACTCGTGCAGCGCCCAGACCGCATGTTCGCGCGAGGAGCCGCAGCCAAAATTCATGCCACCCAGCAGGATTTGCGCCTTGCGATACGGCGGCTGATTCAGCACGAAGTCGGGGTTCTCGTCGCGGCTGCCGGGAGTCAGGTAGCGCCAGCCGGCGAACAGGCCATCGGCGAGGCCCACCTTGGACACGCGCTTCATCTCGCGGCTCGGGATGATCGCATCGGTGTCCACGTTGATCCGCAGGAGCGGCGCGGCGATGGCCGAGAGCTTCGTGAACTTGTCCATCAGCGCGAGCCCGTGGCCGCCGGCAGCTCGCGCACGTCGGCCAGTGCGCCGGCAATCGCCGAGGCGGCGACCGTGGCGGGACTGGCGAGGTGCGTGCGGGTCCGCGGGCCCTGCCGGTTCTCGAAATTCCGGTTGGTGCTGCTCACCACGCGCTCCTCGAGGCCGAAGCTTTCGCCGCCGGCATAGAAGCACATCGAGCAGCCCGACTCCCGCCACTGGAAACCGGCATCGCGGAACACCTTGTCGAGGCCCTCGGCCTCGGCGGCCTTTTTCACCTGCGTCGATCCCGGCACGCAGATGGCGTTGACCCCGGCCGCGACGTGACGGCCGCGCAGGATGCCGGCCGCTTCGCGCAGGTCCGAGAGCCGGCTGTTCGTGCACGAGCCGATGAACGCGCTGCCGATCGGCAGGCCCTTCAACGGCGTGCCGGGTTCGAGACCCATGTATTTCAGCGCGCGTTCCGCGGATTGGCGCCGGTGGGGGTCGGCCTCGTTGGCCGGGTCCGGCACCAGGCCGTCGATCGTGCTGCCGTGCTGGGGACTCGTGCCCCAGGTGACTTGCGGTGCGAGTGTCGTGCAGTCGATCTCGAGTTCCTTGTCGAACTCGGCACCGGGATCGCTGGGCAGGGTCCGCCAGTACGCCACGGCCTCATCCCAGAGGTCCGGGCCCGGCGCAAAGGCGCGGCCCTTGACGTATTCGATGGTGAGATCGTCCGGCGCGATGAGGCCGGTGAAGGCACCGAACTCCACGGCCATGTTGCACAAGGTCAGGCGGCCTTCCACCGGCAGGTTCCGGATGGCCTCTCCGGCAAACTCGATCACATGGCCAGCGCCGCCGGCCGCGCCATGACGGTTGATCAGGTGCAGCACGAGGTCCTTGGCGTAGACATTGCGGGCCAACCGGCCCTCGAAACGCACGCGCATCGATCTCGGCTTGCGGACCACGAGCGTGCCCGTGGCCATGGCATGCTCGGCCTCGGTGGAGCCGATGCCCCAGGCCAGTGCCCCCAGGCCGCCGATCGTGCAGGTATGGCTGTCCGGGCATACCAGCGTGACGCCAGGCAGCGCGATGCCCGTTTCCGGCGACACCACGTGGACGATGCCCTGGCGATCGTCGCCGAGGTCGAACAGGTTGATGCCCGCGGCCAGCGCCGAAGTGCGGGTGCTCGTGATGAATTCCCGTCCCCCGGGTACTCGGGTCTCATCGGTGCGGCCGGGCGTGGTGTCGACGATGTGGTCCATCGTGCAGAACACGAGCTCCGGATGCCGGACCTTGCGCCCGGCGGCCTCCAGGCCCTTTAGCGCTACACTGCCCGTACGTTCGTGCAGGAAGATGCGATCGATGTACAGCAGGCTCGTGTCATCGCCGAGGTCGGCAACCTGATGCCCGCTCCACAATTTCTCGAAAATGCTGCGCTTCATGACTGAGCCCGGGATGATACCAGTTCCGGGTGAATCGCAGCGCCGCGAGCCTCGCTGCCTGCCGTCGGCAGGCCTGCGCAAACTCGGCGTGCTCTGGGGCATCGGCGGCATCGCGGCGATCCTGCTGTATGCCGCGCTGAGCCTCGGTCGCTACACGCTCGAGGCCGTCGAAGGCGGGCTGACGGCAACGGAGTGGCTGGCGCTCATCGCCACCTCGGTGTTCATGGCCTGGGCGGAGGGCTATCGCGGATTCCAGCAACGCTTTTCCCCGCGCGTCGCGGCCCGCGCGCTGCACCTGTACCGGGAGCCGACCCTGGCAAGGCTCGTGTTCGCGCCGCTGTTCTGTACCGGCTACTTCGGCGCCACGAGGCGGCTGCGCCTGACCATCTGGATCGGCACCGCGCTGATTGTCGGCGCCGTGGTGCTCTTCAACCGGATCCCCCAGCCGTGGCGCGGGATCCTCGATTCCGGCGTGCTGGTGGGGCTGTGCTGGGGCACGGTGACCCTGCTGGCCAGCACGTGGGTTGCGTTCCGCGAGGGTCGCGCGCCGGTGGCAGCCGAGGTGTCCCCGGCGCCGGGGCTATAATCGCCGCAGTGCTTTCCCATATCGACAGCAAGAACCAGCCCGCGATGGTCGACGTCAGCGGCAAGGCCGTGACGCGCCGCACGGCCCACGCGCGGGTACGCGTGATCCTGCCGCCGGCGGTGCG
>CAZMVP010000015.1:2794-12086 GCA_964569355.1 uncultured Chromatiaceae bacterium
GCGCTGACCGGCGCCTCGGTGGCCGCCCTGACGATCTACGACATGTGCAAGGCGCTGTCGCATGACATCGTGATCACCGATTTGCGGCTGCTGTCCAAGACCGGCGGCAAGAGCGACATTGGCGCCGGGGGCTGAGCCCGTGCCGCTCCGTGCTTTGGTACCACAGCTCAAGGGCCTGGTGCTGGCGGGCGGCCGGAGCACGCGGATGGGGCAGGACAAGGCCGCGCTCACGATCGACGATCGCCCGCTGCTGGCGCGGACCGTCGAGCTGCTCGCGGTGTTCACCGCTTCCGTGACGGTCGCCATCCGCCGTGACCAGCTGGATGACCGGCTGCGCCGGCAGTTCCACGTGCTGATCGATGATCCCGTCGCCGAAGGGCCAGTGGCCGCGCTGCTGGCAGCCCGGGCCTTCGCTCCCGATGCCGCCTGGCTGGTGCTCGCCTGTGACATGCCCGGCGTCGACCGGTCGCTGCTCTCGGCACTGGTGGCCGGGCGCGATGCCGCGCGGGGTGGCACCGCCTGGGTCAATCCGGTGGATGAACTGCCCGAGCCGTTGTGCGCCATTTGGGAACCGGCTACCCTCGATCGCCTGGCCGAACTGGTTGCCGGGCCTGCCGCGGGAGCCGTGAGCCCGCGCCGGGTCCTGGCTGGCTCGTGCCCGAAGCTGCTGCATCCGGCGCGTGCCGAGGCCCTGGCAAGCCTCAACACGCCGGCCGACCTGCGTCGTTACCTGGATCATCCCGATGGCCACCAAGGCTCCTAGGAAAACCGTGCGAAAGCCCTCCCGCGAAGCCGCCGAGGAGGCCGTCCGGACGTTGCTCGCCTACATCGGCGAGGATCCCGCGCGGCGCGGGCTCAAGCGCACGCCGGTCCGGTTCCTCGGCGCCTACGAGGACTGGTTCGTCGGCTATACGGTCGATCCCCATGCCTTGCTTGGCGCGTCCTTCCAGCAGGTCGACACCTACGACCGGATCGTCGCGCTGACCAACATCGATTTCGAATCCCACTGCGAACATCATGTCGCACCGGTCATCGGCCGCGCGCACGTCGCCTACCTGCCGGATCGACGGCTGGCCGGCATCAGCAAGCTTGCGCGGGTCGTCGAGGCCTATACGAGGAGGCTGATCGTGCAGGAGAAGCTCACGACCGACATCGCCCGCTGCATCCAGCAGGTGCTAGAGCCACGTGGCGTCGCCGTGGTGATCGAGGCCCGGCACCATTGCCTGACGACGCGCGGCATCCACAGGGACAATGTCCGGATGACCACCAGCGAGATGCTGGGGGCCTTCAAGGATGACGACCGGATCCGGGATGAGTTCCTGGCCGCGATCGCACGCGGCTGAAGGCAGGACAACACGATGAGCAAGCTGGTATTCAGTTGCGTGGCCGACGTGAAGGCCTGTGAAGGCCGGGAAATCGGCGTGTCGGACTGGATCCTCGTGGACCAGGACCGGATCAACCGCTTTGCCGATGCCACCGAGGACCACCAGTGGATCCACGTGGACACGGAACGCGCCAGGAGGGAACTGCCGATCGGCTCGACCATCGCCCACGGCTACCTGCTCGTGTCGCTGCTGCCGAAATTGCTGGACACCTTCGTCGAGTTCCAGGGCGTCACCCGCGTGATCAACTACGGCCTGAACGAAGTCCGCTTCAAGAACATGGTCCCGGCCGGCAAGCGGGTGCGGATGCGCTGCAAGCTACTGTCTGCCCGGCAGCGGGCCGGCGGGCTGCAGGTGATCATGGAGAACATCATCGAGATCGAGGGCGAGACAAAGCCCGCCTGCACGATCGAAACCCTGGTGCTGTACTTCTTCGAGCGCTGACGACGGGCCGGTTCAACCGGCGGCCAGGCGGGCCTTCAGCGCGGCCAGGAAGCCACGGATCCGCGCGGCATTGACGCCCATGTCGCCCTTGCCGACCCGGGAGGTCGAGCGCACGTCGACCCGCGTGCCATCGCCCTCGGGATGGATGCGGATCACGACATCATCCTTGAAGTGCATCCACGGAGTTTCCGCCGTGGCCTCGATGCGTCCGTCCGGCAGGCTCGCGTCGACCAGGGCCCAGCCCTGGTCCGCCACCACGGCGCGGGCTGCCGCGAACACGGTCTCCACCGGCTGCGTGATGGTCAGCGGCCCGAGGTCCGGGTAGGCCTTCTTCTGGACGGCGGCAACTTCGGGTCCGGCGTATTCCGCCGGATTGCGTGCATCGAGCTTGCGCAGCGGCAGGATCGCGACGAAGGCCGGCGGGTTGACCGTGTCGGTGGTGATGTCGTGGATTGGCGGGGCATGGCTTGCCCGGCTCAACCTGAGACCGTTGTTCGCGGTGACGGCAATGCCTGCCACGAGCGCCAGCCACGTCGCGCCGCGCGAGGCCGTGCCTGCCGTGCCACCACTGCGGATGAGTCCGATGACCGCGAAAATGATGACCAGCAGCAGCAACAGGCTCGCCAGCGCGTAGAGGCCCAGGCTCGTGAGCGGCGGCAAGAGACCGGCTTTTGCCGTGATGCCGGCGGCAACCACCAGGATGGCGCCGATGACGGCGAGCCAGATCGCGATGCGGGAGCTGCGGGAACCTTTGCGGGGGACTGACTGGAGTGCGTCTCTCATCGGGTTCTCCCTGTCATGCCGGAACCCTGGCATGGGCCGGTTACAATCCCGGCATGATATACCGTCCGCAAGACCTCGTTTCCCTGCTCGAACTCGAGCCCATCGAGAAGAACATCTTCCGCGGCCAGAGCCGTGACATCGGCACGCCACAGGTCTTCGGCGGCCAGGTGCTCGGCCAGGCGCTGTCTGCCGCCAGCTGCACCGTGACCGGCCGCACCGTGCATTCGCTGCACGCCTATTTCCTGAAGCGCGGTGACGTGCACGCGCCGATCATCTACGAGGTGGATCGCGCGCGCGACGGGGGCTCCTTCTCCAACCGCCGGGTCGTGGCCATCCAGCACGGCGAGCAGATCTTCAACATGACCGCCTCGTTCCAGGTAGCCGAGAAGGGCCTGGAACATCAGGTCGCGATGCCCATCGTGCCGGGTCCGGACAAACTGAAGGACCTCGAGGTGCTGGCCGAGGAGCTCGCTGGCCAGATCCCGGAGCGCATGCGGAAATTCCTGAAGTGGGAGCGGCCCTTCCACGTGCGGCCGGTTGATCCGCGGCACTTCCTGCTGCACGAGAACCGGGTGCCGGTGAAGCAGTTCTGGATCCGCGCCGCCGAGGTGCTGCCGGAGAACTCCTTCCTGCACCAGGCGCTGCTGACCTACTTCTCCGACTATGAGCTGATTGCCACGGCGACGCTGCCGCATGGCCTCGACAACGCGCCAGACCGGTTGCAGATGGCAAGCCTCGACCACGCGATGTGGTTCCACCGGCCGGTCCGCGTGGATGAATGGCTGCTGTTCGCGCTGGACAGCCCGGCGGCGTCCGGCGGCCGTGGGCTGGTGCGAGGCTATGTGTTCACCGAGGCGGGGGAACTCGTGGTGACGATGATGCAGGAAGGGCTGATCCGGGTACGGCCCGCGCCGGCTGGCTGAAGGTACTCCGTAGAGTGCGGCCGCCTTCGCGATACGCACGCCGCACGGGTCGCCGTGATGGCGTGAAACCCGCACCAGCGCCTGAAAATGGTTGTTATCTGAACTGATAACACCTAGACTGTGGCGATGGCCCGAAAGTCCCCAGCGCCTGAGCTCGCTCGCGTCCTGGAGTCTGCTGCCAGGTTGCAGCAGCTGGTGCCGGACGCGGTGCTGGTCGGTGGCAGCGCTGCCGCCTGGCATGCCGGGCACCGGGTCTCATTCGATCACGACCATGTGCTTGTCGATCTCAACCAGCGTTTCGATGCGGTACTCGAGGCGCTTGAAGCCGATCCCGAATTCGTGCTGAACCGTGTCGCTCACGGCAAGATCATCCTGGGCGAGTTGGGTGGCATTGAAACGGGCGTCCGGCAACTGATCCGCAAGGTACGGCTGGAGACCGAGCGCATTGCGCTGCCCTCTGGCCGCACACTCGTTGTTCCAACCATCGCCGAAGCATTGCGGATCAAGGCGTATCTTGCGCTCAAGCGCAACCAGACGCGGGACTACGTCGACATCGCGGCGCTGGCATCCGACATGGGGGTGGATGACGCGGCGCAAGTGTTGCGCGACATCGATCGCTACTATGCCGACGTTGCACGTGGTGACGATGCTGTCTGTTCCCAGGTTGCAAGGCAGCTTGCGGCCCCGAAGCCGCGAGACGTCAGCGTCACACGACAGCTTCATCGCTACAAGGGCATCCAGCCCCCGTGGGATTCCTGGCGCAATGTCTGCACCATGCTCGCCAATCTGGCAGCGTCGATGGTCGGGAGGGATTGACAATGACCACATTTCGCAACATTGACGTGGTATCGGGCGACCCGGTTGCCAGGTGGGGATTCGAGGGTCTGCTGGCGGCGATCGAGCGGGGCGGCATGAAGTTGTGGGACCGTATCGCAGCAGAGTTGCGCCGCCAGCCTTACGGTACGGTGGCGCGACTGCTCGAGAATGAAGTCATCGATGCCGTATCGAATGAAGGGGAGCGTGAACTATTCCGTCAGGTACTGCATCGAGCGCGGCGCACGGCCGAGGCGGATGCCAGACTTGAAGTGGCGAGGAGGCTTCACGCGTTGCTCGCACGATCCGGGATGACACAAAGGGCATTTGCGACGCAGCTCGGCACATCGGCAAGCCGACTAAGCACCTATTTGAGTGGCAAGGTAACTCCCGGCGCGGACCTGCTCGTCCGGGCAGAGCAGATCGGAATGGTCCGGAAGTGGCCGACGCCGGGTCGTCGCCTGTAACTGCCCCCCATGCGGGCGTGATTCCGCCAGCCTGGACTCGTTCCGGACGAGGACCGTGCAGGCGGGAGGCGATCGGCGGGAAGCTGGCGGCAATGTCGGCGAACTTCCGCGGTTGGCCATGATCCTGGTCATGGCCGCCCGGTTGCCGCGGAACTCGATCAGAGTGTTTCAGGCCCCCGCCGTGAACGGCTTCAGCGACTGGCGATAAAGTGCCGCACGCTCGGCATAGTGGTCGGCACTGAACGCCAGCCGGGCCAGCTCCTCGGCCGTCAGCGGCCGGATCGCCCGGGCTGGTGACCCCACGATCAGCATGCCGTCGGCAAAGGTCTTGCCTTCGGTCACCAGCGCATTGGCGCCGACGAGGCAGTTCCTGCCGATCCGCGCGTCATTGAGCACTGATGACCCCATGCCGATCAGCGAGCCATCGCCGACCGTGCAGCCATGCAGTACCACCGAGTGTCCGACTGTCACGCGCTCGCCGAGCGTCAGCGGCGAGCCCCGGTCGGAATGCATCACGGAGTTGTCCTGCACGTTTGTCCTGCGGCCGACGGTCAGGCATTCGATGTCGCCACGGAGCACGGCGCCGAACCAGATGCTCGCTTCGTCGCCGAGGTCGACGTCGGCGATCACCGTCGCGTTGGGCGCGATGAAGACGTCGCGGCCGAGGCGGGGCGTGATGCCATTGAGCGTGTAGATCATGGGCGTTGGCCGGCGGCGCTGCCCTTGTTGGTCGTGGCGCTGCCCTTGTCGGTCGTGGCGCTGCCTTGGCGCGCCACGGCTTCGGCTGCCTTGCGCACGGCTTCCGGGTCGCCGACGAACTCGCGTGACTGCGGCTGCAAGCCGTGGCTGAAGGTGTAGACCATCGGGATGCCGGTCGGGATGTTGAATTCCAGGATTTCGGCATCGGACATGCCGTCCAGCATCTTCACGAGTGCGCGCAGGCTGTTGCCGTGCGCGGCGAGCAGCACGTTCTCTCCGCGCAGCAGCCGGGGCGCGACCTGGTCCTGCCAGAAAGGCCACACGCGCGCCAGCGTGTCCTTCAGCGATTCGGTGCCGGGCAATCCCGGGATGCCGGCATAGCGCGGGTCATTGGCCGGGTGGCGCTGGTCGTGCTCGTCGAGCGGCGGCGGCGGGATGTCGTAGCTCCGTCGCCAGATCTTCACCTGGTCTTCGCCATGCTTGGCGGCGGTCTCTGCCTTGTCCAGCCCCTGCAACGCGCCATAGTGGCGTTCGTTGAGCCGCCACGTGCGTTCGACCGGCAGCCACATCAGGTCCATTTCGTCGAGGATCAGCCACAGCGTGCGGATCGCCCGTTTCAGCACCGAGGCGTAGGCGATGTCGAAGCGGCAGCCGAGCGCCTTCAACTGGGTTCCGGCCGCCCGGGCCTCGCGGCGACCCTGCTCGGTCAGGTCCACGTCGGTCCAGCCGGTGAAGCGGTTCTCGAGATTCCATGTGCTCTGGCCGTGGCGGCAGAGGACCAGTTTGCCTGTCATTCGGAAGCTCCGGGGAAAGGAGAGCGGGTATTCTAGTCGCTGGCGCCGGCGTTGCTACTGCAGGTGCGAGGCGGCCAGGTATTCCACGGACTGCATTTCCAGCAGCCGGCTCCGGGTCCGCTCGAATTCGGCCCGGAGCCGGGTGCCGGCATAGATCCGCGCGATCGGCAGGGCCGCCGAGGCCACCAGGTTGACGCGCCGGTCGTAAAGCTCGTCCACGAGCGCGATGAACCGCCGGGCGGCATTTTCCCGGGTCTCGTCGAGCAGCGGGATGCCCGACACCAGCACCGTCTGGTAGGACCGGGCGATTTCGATGTAGTCCTCGGCGCTGCGTGGCCCGTCGCATAGCGCCGCAAAATCGAACCACACCACGCCCTCGGCGTGATGGCGGACCGGGATCCGGCGGCCGAGTACGTCGAGGTGGGTGGCGTTGTCGCCCGCGCCGCGAGCCATGCGCCGGAAGTAGCGCTCGAGGTTGGCATCGGCGGCAGGCCCTGGCGGCACCTGCCAGATGTAGGCGGATTCCAGCACCCGCAGCCGATAGTCGGTCAGGCCATCGAGGTGCACCACCTCGGTGTGTTGTTCCAGCAGGTCGATGGCCGGCAGGAACTGTTGCCGCTGCAGCCCGCCGCGATAGAGATCCCGCGGTGCGATGTTGGAGGTGGCCACCAGCGTGACCCCGCGTCGCACGAGGCCGGCGATGAACCGGCCGAGCAGCATCGCGTCGGCGATGTCCGACACGAAGAATTCGTCGAAGCAGATCACGCGTGCCTCGTCGGCGAGCTCATCGGTGATGACGGCCATCGGATCCTGGATGTCATGCAGTCCGGCCAGCCGGCCTTTGACAAGGCTCATGATGTGGTGGAAGTGGAAGCGGCGCTTGTCGGCGAAGGGCAGCGACTCGTGGAACAGGTCCATCAGCAGCGTCTTGCCGCGGCCGACGCCGCCCCAGAGGTAGGCGCCACGGACCGGCAGCCGGGACCGGGCCGCCACGTGCGGCAGGATTCGCCGCAAGAGGCGTTGGCGGCGCCGTGCCGGTGGGCGTGCGGCAAGCTCCGTGGCTACGCGCTCGAGGACCGCGATGGCCCGCAACTGTGCCGGATCTTCATTGAGCGTCTGCTCGGCCACGTGGGCCTGGTAGAGGGCAAGTAGCGACATGAAAACCCGACTGGCTGCAGAGCGCACAATCTAACGGTTTCCGATGGCAACACGGTAGACTGGCCTCATGACAACCGAGCGCGAATGCATGGAGTTCGACGTGGTCATCGTCGGAGCGGGCCCATGCGGCCTCTCGGCCGCGTGCCGGGTCCTCCAGCTCGCGCAGGCCGCCGGCCGGGAGATTTCCGTCTGCGTGGTCGAGAAGGGTGCCGAGATCGGCGCCCATATCCTGTCCGGCGCGGTGCTGGAACCGGCAGCCCTGACCGAGCTCTTCCCCGACTGGAAGGAGCGCGGCGCACCGGTGGCCACTGCCGTGTCCGGCGACGAATTCCTGTGGCTGCGTAACCCGCAAGCGAGCCTGCGGATCCCCGGTACCCTGATCCCGAGGCCGATGCGCAACCACGGCAACTACATCATCAGCCTGGGTCGCCTGTGCCAGTGGCTTGGCGAGCAGGCCGAAGCACTGGGCGCCAACCTCTTCCCGGGTTTTGCCGCCGCCAGCGTGCTGTACGACAACGGCCGCGTGGCCGGCGTGCTGACCGGGGACATGGGGCGTGCGGCGGACGGTCACGAGAAGGCTGGATTCCAGCCCGGCTATGAACTGCGCGGCAAGTACACGATCTTCGCCGAAGGCTGTCGGGGCAGCCTCGGAGAGGCCTTGATGGCGCAGTTCGACCTGCGGAAGGATTGTGATCCTCAGCACTACGGCATCGGTCTGAAGGAAATCTGGACCATTGATCCTGCGAAGCACCGCGAGGGCATGGTCATGCATACCCTCGGCTGGCCGCTCGACAACGGCACCGAGGGCGGTGGTTTCGTGTACCACGCCGGCAACCACCAGGTCTTCCTCGGCCTGATCGTCGCATTGAATTACCGGAATCCGCACCTGAATCCCTTCAAGGAGTTCCAGCGCTGGAAGCAGCATCCGGCGATTCGCACGCTGCTGGAAGGCGGGCAGCGCGTGAGCTACGGTGCGCGCGCCGTCAACAAGGGCGGGCTGCAATCGCTGCCGAAGCTGGTGTTCCCCGGCGGCCTGCTGGCCGGTTGCGATGCCGGTTTCCTGAACGGCGCGAAGATCAAGGGATCGCACACGGCGATCAAGACCGGGATGCTGGCCGCCGAGGCCGTGGTCGAGGCGCTCGGCCAAGGCGATGCCGCGGCGGACGTGCTGGAGAATTTCGAGGACGCCGTCCGCAACTCATGGGTCTGGCAGGAGCTGCACCAGGCCCGGAATTTCGGGCCGGCCCAGAAGAGATTTGGGCTGTGGCTCGGCAGTGCCTTCACCTGGCTCGACCAGAACATCTTCCGCGGCCGGCTGCCGTTCACGCTGCACAGCCGGCAGGCCGATCGCGATGGCTTGGAGCTTGCGAGCGAGGCGTCGCCAATCGCCTACGACAAACCGGATGGCAAGATCAGCTTCGACCTGCTGTCATCGGTGTTCCTCTCCAGCACCAACCACGAGGAAGACCAGCCCTGTCACCTGAAGCTCAAGGATCCCGCGATACCGATCGCGCAGAACCTGCCGCGCTACGATGAGCCGGCGCAACGCTACTGCCCGGCCGGCGTCTATGAAGTGGTGCGCCAGGAAGATGGCAGCGCGCGCTTCCAGATCAACGCGCAGAACTGCGTCCACTGCAAGACCTGCGACATCAAGGATCCAGCCGACAACATCCGCTGGACGCCGCCGGAGGGTGGCGGCGGGCCGAACTACTCCGGGATGTAGATGTCCCCGGAAAGTCCGGTCAGCGGGTCTGGCCAGGCTTTCTGGCCGAACAGCTCCTTTACAGCAACTCGATTGCCGTCGCGATAGCCTCGCCACCGCCGATGCA
>CAZMVP010000015.1:12186-23720 GCA_964569355.1 uncultured Chromatiaceae bacterium
AGCTCCTTTACAGCAACTCGATTGCCGTCGCGATAGCCTCGCCACCGCCGATGCAGGCGCTGGCCACGCCCCGGCGTCCGCCGTGCTGCTTCAGCGCATTGATCAGCGTCACCAGCAAGCGGGTGCCGGTCGCGCCGATCGGATGACCGAGCGCACAGGCGCCGCCATTCACGTTCAACCGGTCCCGCGGGATCCCGATGTCGCGCATCGCGGCCATCGAGACGCAGGCGAAGGCCTCGTTCACCTCGAACAGGTCGACATCGCCCACCGACCAGCCGCTGGCCTTGAGCAGCTTCGTCAGCGCCGGGCCGGGCGCCGTGGTGAACCACTCCGGCTCCTGCGCATGGCTGGCTTGCGCCACGATCCGGGCGAGCGGCTTCAGGCCGCGGCGGGCTGCTTCGGCTGCGCTCATCAGGATCACGGCCGCAGCGCCGTCGGAGATCGACGACGATGAGGCCGCCGTGATCGTGCCGTCCTTGGCAAAGGCCGGACGCATCGTCGGAATGCGGTCGAGGTGGCAGCGGCCGGGCTCTTCGTCCATGTCGACCACCGTCTCGCCGTTGCGCGACTTGACCGACACTGGTGCAATCTCGCCGGCAAAGGCTCCGGCCTTGATGGCCGCCAGGGCGCGCTCTACCGACTCGATGGCAAACGCATCCTGTTCGGCGCGGGAGAACCCGTACCGTTTGGCGGTGGCTTCGCCGAAGAAGCCCATCATGTTGCCGTCTTGAGGGTTCTGCAGCCCGTCGCGGAACATGTGGTCGAGGACCTGCTGGTGGCCCATCCGGTAACCCTTCCGGGCCCCGGGCAGCAGGTAGGGCGCATTGCTCATCGATTCCATGCCGCCTGCCAGCACGATGGACACGGCACCGGCCCGGATCAGGTTGGTGCCGATGTGCACGGACTTCATGCCGGAGCCACAGACCTTGTTCACCGTGGTGGTCGGCACCGAGACCGGCAGCCCGGCAGCTAGGCTCGCCTGCCGGGCAGGTGCCTGGCCGAGGCCGGCTTGCAGCACGCAGCCGATCAGCGACTCACCGATATCCGCCGGCTCGATGCCCGAGTCAGCGAGGCAGGCGCGCGCGGCGGCGGCGAACAGTTCGGGCGCCGGGACGGACTCCAGGGCTCCCTGGAAGGCGCCGATCGCAGTGCGGCGGGCGGCGACGAAAACAACAGAATCAGCGGACAAATCAGTACTCCAGACAATGAGCTAGCAATCGCAGGGTCCGATTATGCGATGCAAAAAGGCAGGCTGCCAAGTGCGAGTCGGCAGCGGATTCCGCCTATGCAGTGCCGGCTGGCCGGCCGGAATCCGGCTCGTCGAGGTCGTCGAGGATGCTGCGCCGGGCGGCCTCGAGCAGTTCCGCCGTGGTGGTGGCGGTGGCCGGATCGAGCGGAGAGCGTACGATCACCTCGAGATGGCCTGGCTGCGGCAGCCAGCGCGAGGCGGGCAGCATCCGGCGGCTGCCCCGGATCACGACCGGCACCACCGGCAGGCTGCCGCGACGGGCCGCCGCGAAAGCGCCGTTGTGGAAGCGACGCAGTCCGGGCTCCTCATGGAAGGTGCCTTCGGGGAAGAAGGCCAGCGACTCGCGCGCGGTCGCCTTCTGCAGCAGGCGACGTGCATCCGCGGCATTGCGGCTGCTTTCACTGCGCTCGACGAATTCGGAACCGATGCGCCGCAGGAAAAAATGCGCCAGCGGCACGAGGGTCATTTCCCGCTTGATGACGAAGGCGAAGCGTGGCGGCAATGCGGCAGTGAGGATCGGGCCATCGAGGTAGCTGGCATGGTTGGCGACGATAATGCACGGTTCAGACGGAATGTGGCCTAGTCCACGGATCGACAGGTTGATCCCCGGTACGCTGAACAGAATACGGGCGGCGCGGTGCACGATCCGACGCCGCATCGATAGCCCTGGCACCGCGACAAGGACGACCAGCGTGGCAAGGCTGACCACCGTGAATGCGGCGCCGGCACACGCTCCGAACAGGCCATTTCCAACGGATTTGAATGGAGACTGCATCCGGCTGTTTAGTCAAATCGTAAGCTTATGTAATTCATCATAATTTGTGAGTGTGGTCACGCCGGCAAGAATCTGCCGCCGCCATACTGGCCACGACTCGGAAACCCGGACAGAACCCCTGATGTCACCTGCGTCCGTCACTCGCGCCTCGAGCAGCAGCTCGTCCCAGGTCCCCAGCGAGGGGATCATCGACAAGTTCCTGGATGCCATCTGGATGGAGCGCGGGCTGTCGGCCAATACGCTCGGCGCCTATCGCGCCGACCTGATGGCGCTGCAGCGCTGGCTGGCCCAGCGTGACACCAGCCTGATCTATTCGACGCGCGGTGACCTCCTGGCCTTCATCGCCGGCCGGGCGAAGGAGGGCGCCAAGCCCCGCTCCACGGCACGCCAGTTGTCCAGCTTCCGTCGTTTCTATCGCTTCCTCCTCCGCGAAGGCATGATCCAGGAAGACCCGACCGTCAAGATCGACATGCCGAAGATCGGCCGGTCGCTGCCGAAGTCTCTCACGGAATCCGAAGTCGAGTCGCTGCTGGCCGCTCCCGAAATTGCCGACCCGCTGGGCTACCGGGACCGGGCGATGCTCGAGGTCCTGTACGCCACCGGGCTGCGGGTCTCCGAGCTGATCAACCTGAAGCAGAACCAGGTCAACCTCAACCAGGGCGTGCTGCGGATCCGCGGCAAGGGCGACCGCGAGCGGCTCATCCCGCTCGGCGAGGAGTCGCAGCGCTGGGTCCGGGAGTTCATGACCGGGCCGCGCGTCGAGATCCTGCTGGAACGGCAGAGCGAGTACCTGTTCCCCACGCGTCGTGGTGACCACATGACCCGCCAGGCCTTCTGGCACATCATCAAGCGCTATGCGAAGAAGGCCGACATTCTCGGCAAGCTGTCGCCGCATACGCTGCGCCATGCTTTCGCCACGCACCTGCTCAACAACGGTGCCGACCTGCGCGTGGTGCAGATGCTGCTGGGCCACAGCGACCTGTCGACCACGCAGATCTATACCCACGTGGCCCGCGAGCGCATGAAGGAGCTGCACGCGCAGCACCACCCGCGCGGGTGATCGCCCGCGGAGCCGATCATCCCGGTCCGGCGGCGGGTCGCAACCCCCCGGATGGCTGGTCGCCAGCCAGGCGACCGGGCGGGCCATGGTAGAATTTTTCGTCGCGGAACTCGGGCGCTGGCTGCCAGTCATAGCCTCTGTCACCCGCTGGCGGCACTCCTTCCGTTTCAAGGTTCCAACGATGAATGCAGGTTTCCTCCGCTCGAGCTTGTTGGTGGCTGCCGGCGTGCTGGCCCTGGTGGTCGGTCCGCTGGCCCAGTCCGCCGACCAGAATCCACGGGCCGCGATCACCGCCAAGTTCCCCGAGATCAAGCCGGAGCAGATCGTCGAGACGCCCATCCCGGGCCTGTACGAGGTCCGGGTCGGTTCGAAGATCGCCTACATCTCCGCCAATGCGAAGTACCTGGTCCAGGGCGAGATCATCAACCTCGACACGGACCAGAACCTGACGGAAAGTCGCCGGGAGAGTGTCCGGCGCGACGTGCTGGCCGGGTTGAAGGAATCGGACATGGTGGTCTTCTCGCCACCGAATCCGACGAGCACCATCACCGTGTTCACCGACGTCGACTGCGCGTACTGCCGCAAGCTGCACAAGCAGATCGCCGACTACAACGCCCGCGGCATCAAGGTTCGTTACCTGTATTTCCCGCGCAGCGGCCCGGGCACCGACAGCTGGATCAAGGCCGAGCAGGTGGCCTGCTCGCCGGACCGCAAGGCGGCGCTGACCCAGGCGAAGCTCGGTCTCACGCTCAAGGGCAAGCCCTGTGCCAACAACCCGGTGGCCCGTGACTACAACATCGGCCGGGAGTTCGGATTGCAGGGCACGCCGGCCATCGTGCTGGAGTCGGGAGAATTGATCGGTGGCTACCTGAGTCCGGCTGAACTGTCCCAGTACATTGCCGAAGCGAAGGTCGCCAAGGCCAATGCGGCCCGCGTCAATCCAGCGGGCGCCAATCCAGCGAACGACAGGGCTGCCAGGAACTAGGCCTTCAGCTGGCGCCTGCGACCAAGCGTTCCTGGCTTGGCGTTCTGGCCAGGCGTTCCGGCCTCGGTCGATGTTCGCGCCTCAGCGCTCGATGAGCTGCCGCTTTTCCTTGACCTTCGCCCACTCGTCGGCATCCGAAGGCGGTGTGCCGACTTCGGTGATCACCGGCCACTGCTTGGCCAGCTCGCCGTTCAACGGGATGAAATCCTTCTGGTCGGCCGGGACCTCATCTTCGGAGAAGATGGCTTCCACCGGACATTCTGGTTCGCACAGGGTGCAGTCGATGCACTCGTCCGGGTCGATGACCAGCATGTTGGGACCCTCGTGGAAGCAGTCCACCGGACACACCTCCACGCAGTCCATGTACTTGCACTTGATGCATTGTTCAGTAACGACGAAGGCCATGGTCTTCAGAACTCCTGCTCGAGCCTCTACTTTAGTAATTTCAGCCGGCGCTGACCAGCCGCAACGCAATCTGATCGCGGGTTGTCCGCCGATGATCAGTCAGGGGAACTACCTATCTTGAGGTGAGGTGCGGCCTTTGACCGCACCTCGACATTGCCGGTCTGCCGGTTATCGAGAAACTGCTCGAGGGCGATCCGGATGCTGGGGAAGGCCAGGTCATCCCACGGGATCTCGCCCGGCGTGAACAACCTCGTTTCCAGCGACTCGTCCCCGACGCCGAATTCCGGAGGCGACAGACGACCCGTGAAAAACACGTGGACCTGTCCTGCCTGCACGACATCGACCACCGAGAACAGCGAGCCCAGTTCGACGCTGGCGAGCGCCTCTTCGCGCGTCTCGCGGATCGCCGCTTCGCCCAGGGTTTCGCCCATCTCCATGAAGCCCGCCGGTACGGTCCAGAAGCCGAGGCGCGGCGCGATCGCGCGTCGGCACAGGAGGATCCGTCCGTCATGCTCCGGCACGCAGCCCACGACGAGCTTCGGGTTGACGTAGTGGATCATGCCGCAAGTACCGCACACTGCACGCGGCCGGTTGTCGTTCTCCGGGACCAATGTCGAAAGCGCGCCGCCGCAGGCGCTGCAGTACTTCATGCTGCCAGCATCCATCGCCATTGGATCAATCGTCCTGACTCGCCTGGCTCCCGGGTCACGGGAGCTGCGTCGACCCCATCAGATAGCGGTCGACCTCGCGCGCGACGCCACGGCCTTCGTTGATGGCCCAGACGATCAGGCTCTGGCCGCGCCGGCAGTCGCCGGCCGCGAACACGCCCTTGACGTTGGTCGTGTACTTCTCGTGTTCGGCCTCGACGTTGCTGCGCGCGTCGCAGCGCACGCCGAAATCCTGCAGCGGTGCGGCTTCAGGACCCGTGAAACCCATCGCGAGCAGCACGAGATCCGCTTCCACCGTGATCTCGCTGCCCGGCTTTTCCTGCGGCACGAACCGTCCGGTGCCGTCGCGTTCCCAGCCGATCTCCACCGTGACGATGGCCTTGACCGCGCCGTTGTCGTCGCCGATGAACTCCTTCACGGTCGTCAGGTAGGCGCGCGGATCCTTGCCGAACTTCGCCGCGGCTTCCTCCTGCGCGTAGTCGAGCCGGTAGATCTTCGGCCATTCCGGCCAGGGATTGTCCTCGGCCCGGTCCATTGGCGGGCGCGGCATGATCTCGAGCTGGCCGAGCGAGCGGCAGCCGTGGCGCATCGCGGTGCCGACGCAGTCGGTGCCGGTGTCGCCGCCACCGAGCACGATGACCCGCTTGTCGCGGGCGTGGATGGGGGAGGCGTCCGGGTTGCCGTCCAGCAGGGCCTTCTGGCTCGCGGTCAGGTATTCCATCGCGAAGTGCACGCCGCGAAGCCGGCGCCCGGGGACATCGAGGTCGCGTGGCTGGGTGGCGCCGGTGCAGATCACGGTGGCATCGAAATCCTTCAGCAGCAGCTGGGGCTCGACGTTCTCGCCGACGTTCGCGTTGCAGATGAACTTGATGCCTTCCTCCTCGAGCAGCTTCAGCCGCCGCTCGACCACGCCGCGCTTGTCGAGCTTCATGTTCGGGATGCCGTACATCAGGAGGCCGCCGGGGCGGTCCTCCCGCTCGAGCACGGTCACGCGATGGCCCGCCCGGTTCAACTGGGCCGCGGCCGCGAGGCCGGCCGGCCCGGAGCCGATGACCACGACCTTCTTGTCGGTGCGCGTGGCGGGCGGTTCGGCCACCACCCAGCCTTCCTCGAAGCCACGCTCGATGATGGCTGCCTCGAGGTTCTTGATCGTGACCGGCGGGCTGCTGATGCCGAGCACGCAGGAGCCTTCGCAGGGCGCCGGGCAGACCCGACCGGTGAAGTCCGGGAAGTTGTTGGTCTTGTGCAGGCGCACCAGCGCCTCCTGCCACAGGCCGCGGTAGACGAGGTCGTTCCATTCGGGGATCAGGTTGTTCACCGGGCAACCGGAGGTCGCGCCGTTGATGATCTTGCCTGTCTGGCAGAAGGGCACGCCGCAGTCCATGCAACGCGCACCCTGCTGGCGCAGCCGCTTCTCGTCCATGTGGAGGTGGAATTCGTTCCAGTCACGCACGCGCTCGCGCGGCGTGCGGTCCACCGGCAGCTCCCGCAGGTACTCGATGAATCCGGTTGGCTTGCCCATCAGTTTCCACCCACGCGGGACAGGTCCCGTGCGTTCTCCTCGAATGCCACCATGATCGCGTCGTCGCCGGTCAGGCCCTGGTCATGGGCCCGCGTGATGCAGGCGAGCATCCGCTTGTAATCCTTCGGGATGACCCTGACGAAGCGCGTGACGTGCCGGTCCCAGTCATCGAGGATGTGCCCGGCCTTGTCGCTGCCGGTCAGGTCGCGGTGCCGTTCCACCAGCGTCTTCACCCGCGCGATCTCGAGTGGTTCGGTCAGTTCCTCGACATGCACCATCTGGGTATTGACGTTGTCGCGGACCGTGCCGGTTTCATCCAGCAGGTAGGCAATGCCACCGGACATGCCGGCCCCGAAGTTGCGGCCGGCAGGACCCAGCACGACCACGTGGCCGCCGGTCATGTACTCGCAGCCATGGTCGCCGACCGACTCCACCACCGCATCGACGCCGCTGTTGCGGACCGCGAAGCGCTCGCCGGCCATGCCCCGGATGAATGCCTCGCCGCTCGTGGCGCCATACAGGGCCACGTTGCCAACGATGATGTTGTCTTCGGCGGCGAAGGTCGCGGCGGCTGGCGGCCGGACGATCAGGCGCCCGCCCGACAGCCCCTTGCCGAAATAGTCGTTGGCATCGCCTTCGAGCTCGAAGGTCATGCCGCGCGGCATGAAGCCGCCGAAGCTCTGGCCGGCCGAGCCCGTGAACTTCAACCGGATGGTGTCGTCCGGCAGGCCGTCCCGACCCCACTTCCGCGTGATCTCGCTGCCGGTGATCGTGCCGACCACGCGGTTGACGTTGCGGATCGGCAGGCTGCCCGTGACCTTCTCGCCGCGCTCGATGGCTGGAGCGCAAAGCCCGAGCAGCGTGGTGACATCGAGCGACTTGTCCAGGCCGTGGTCCTGCTCCATCTGCCGATAGCGGCCGACCTCGGGCCCGAGGTCCGGCTTGTAGAGGATGTTGCTGAAGTCGAAGCCCTTGGCCTTCCAGTGGTTGAGCGCCTTCTTCGGTTCCAGCCGGTCGACGCGACCGACCATCTCCTCGACGGTGCGGAAGCCGAGCCGGGCCATGTGCTCGCGCATGTCCTCGGCGATGAAGCGCATGAAGTTCACCACGTGCTCCGGCTTGCCGGTGAACCGTTCGCGCAAGCGCGGGTCCTGCGTGGCCACGCCGGTCGGGCAGGTGTTGAGGTGGCAGACCCGCATCATGATGCAGCCGACCGCCACCAGCGGCGCGGTCGCGAAGCCGAATTCCTCGGCGCCGAGCAATGCCGCGATGACCACGTCCCGCCCGGTCTTGAGCTGGCCATCGGTCTCCACGGTGATCCGGCTGCGGAGGTTATTCAGCACGAGCGTCTGGTGTGCTTCGGCAAGGCCGAGTTCCCACGGCAGGCCGGCATGGGTGATCGATCCCTGCGGTGACGCGCCAGTGCCGCCATCGTGGCCGCTGATCAGCACGACATCGGCGTGGGCCTTGGCGACGCCGGCAGCAATCGTGCCGACGCCGACCTCCGCGACCAGCTTCACGCTGATCCGGGCCTCGCGGTTGCCGTTCTTGAGATCATGGATCAGTTCGGCCAGGTCCTCGATCGAGTAGATGTCATGGTGTGGCGGCGGCGAGATCAGGCCGACGCCGGCCGTGGTCAGCCGGGTCTTGGCGATCCACGGGTACACCTTGGTGCCGGGCAGCTGGCCGCCTTCGCCGGGCTTGGCGCCCTGGGCCATCTTGATCTGCAGCTCCCGGGCATTGACCAGGTACTCGCTGGTCACGCCGAAGCGGCCCGAGGCCACCTGCTTGATCGCCGAATTCTTCGAATCGCCGTTCGGCAGGGGCAGGTAGCGCGCCGGATCCTCGCCGCCTTCGCCGGTGTTGCTCTTGCCGCCGATGCGGTTCATCGCGATCGCGAGTGCCTCGTGGGCCTCGCTGCTGATCGAGCCGTAGGACATTGCGCCGGTCTTGAAGCGGCGTACCAGGCTCTCGACCGACTCCACCTCGGAAAGCGGCACGGACTTGCCGACCTTGAAATCGAGCAGGCCGCGCAGCGTGCACAGGCGCCCGGCCTGGTCGTCGATCAGTTGCGCGTAGGACTTGTAGGTCTGGTAGCTGCCGGTGCGCACGGCCTTCTGCAGGCGGTGGATGGATTCCGGCGTGAACAGGTGCTGCTCGCCGTCCGACCGCCACTGGTACTGGCCGCCGGAGGACAGGGCCTGGCCCGGCAGCGGGCGGGCCGGGAACGCGGCCTGGTGGCGCATCCGCACCTCGCTCGCGACCACGTCCATGCCGACGCCGCCGATCCGCGACGCCGTGCCCGTGAAGTGCTCGTCGATCAGGTCCTGGCGCAGGCCGAGCGCCTCGAACAGCTGCGAGCCGTGGTAGCTCTGCACGGCCGACACGCCCATCTTCGACATCACCTTCACCACGCCCTTGGTGGCCGCCTTTGCGTAGTTCTTGCAGGCGGTCTTGTGGTCGATGTTGGGCAGCAGGCCGTCGATGATCATGCCATCGAGCGTCTCGAAGGCCAGGTAGGGATTGATGGCCGTCGCGCCGTAGCCGATCAGCAGCGCGAAGTGATGCACCTCGCGGGCTTCGCCCGTTTCCACCACGAGGCTGACACGCGTGCGCAGGCCCTCGCGGATCAGGTAGTGGTGCAGGCTCGAGACCGCGAGCAGCGAGGGCACCGGCGCCAGCTCCCGATTGACGCCCCGGTCGCTCAGCACGAGGACATTGAGGTTCTCGCTCTCGATCATGCGCCGGGCATGGGCCCAGAGGTCCTCGAGGACGCCCGTCAGGCCCTTCTCGCCGCGCGAGATCCGGAACAGCGTGGACAGCATGCCAACGCGCAGCCCCGGCAGGTCCAGGCGCCGCACCTTGGCGAATTCCTCGTTCGTCAGGACCGGCCCCGACAACTCCAGCCGCCGGCAATCCGCCGGCTGCGGTTGCAGCAGGTTGCCTTCCGATCCCAGCCAGACCTCGGACGAGGTGATCAGTTCCTCGCGGATGCAGTCGATCGGCGGGTTGGTGACCTGGGCAAACAGCTGCTTGAAGTAATCGAACAGCAGGCGCGGCCGGCTGGACAGCGCGGCCAGCGGTGCATCGTTGCCCATCGAGCCGATGGCCTCCACGCCATCGCGCGCCATCGGCACCATCAGGATGCGCTGGTCCTCGAAGGTATAGCCGAAGGCGATCTGCCGCTGCAGCAGCGTGTCGTGGTTGGGCGCCGGCACTTCCGGCGCCTGCGGCAGCTGGTCGAGGTGGACCAGGTACTGGTCCAGGTATTCGCGGTAGGGCCGTTCATGGGCAACCTGCTGCTTGATCTCCTCGTCGTCGACGATGCGGCCCTGTTCAGTGTCGACCAGGAACATCCTGCCTGGCTGCAGCCGGCCCTTGCGCACGATGTTCTCCGGCGGGATGTCCAGCACGCCGGCTTCCGAGGCCATGATCACCCGGTCATCGGTGGTGACGTAGTAGCGCGAAGGCCGCAGGCCATTGCGATCCAGCACGGCGCCGATCTTCTTGCCGTCGGTGAAGGTGATGGAGGCCGGACCGTCCCAGGGCTCCATCAGGCTCGAGTGGTACTGGTAGAAGGCCTTGAGGTCGTCATCCATCGTGGCGTGGTGCGACCACGGCTCCGGGATCATCATCATGATCGCGTGGGGCAGCGAGCGGCCGGCCAGAACCAGCAGCTCCAGCGAGTTGTCGAACATCGCCGAGTCGCTGCCGTTCGGGTTGACGACCGGCGGGATCTTGGCGGCGTCCTCGCCGAACAGCTCGGACTCGAACAATGGTTCGCGGGCCTGCATCCAGTTGATGTTGCCGCGCAGGGTGTTGATCTCGCCGTTGTGGGCGAGGTAGCGGTACGGGTGGGCGCGATCCCAGCTCGGGAAGGTGTTGGTGCTGAATCGCGAGTGCACCATCGCCAGCGCCGTCTCCATGTCCGGGTCGAGCAGGTCGGGGTAGTACTGCGTGAGCTGCTCGGTCAGCAGCATCCCCTTGTAGACCAGCGTCTTGCTCGACAGGCTGCAGACATACCAGTTGTCCGCACCGTCCTGGGTGGAGGTGCGGATCTCCGAATAGGCGCGCTTGCGGATCACGTACAGGCTGCGCTCGAACTCCAGGCCATCCGGCCCATCGCCGAGCGATGGATCCCGGCCGACGAATATCTGGCGCACGAAGGGTTCCGAGGCCTTGGCCGTGTCACCGAGCATCCGGTTGTTGACCGGCACGGTGCGCCAGCCGAGCACTGTCTGGCCTTCGGATTGCACGATCTGCTCGAAGTGCTGTTCCAGCCGGCGGCGCATGCTCGCATTGCGCGGCAGGAACAGAAGCCCGCTGCCATAGTCGCCGGGCCCGGGGACCTCGAAGCCCTGTTCCTCGGCCACCTTGCGCAGGAACTTGTGCGGCATCTGCAGCAGCACGCCGGCGCCGTCGCCGGTATTGACCTCGCAGCCGCTGGCGCCGCGATGGTCGAGGTTGCGCAGGACCTGGATGGCGTCGGCCAGCAGCTGGTGCGACTTGCGACCCTTGATGTCGACGATGAAGCCGACGCCGCAGGCATCGTGCTCATGGGCGGGATCGTAAAGACCTTGCTTGCCCGGCGCCCTTGCGGGCAGGACTGGTCGGCCACGGCGCGGGTGGTGTTCCATAAATCACGCTCGGAGTCAGTGGGTCGGGGGCGCGACAAGCGGACCCCGGGCGGGCATTTTACGGCCCGATGGCCCCTTCATGAAAGCGGGCAATTTGCCTCGTGGCAGTCACTGCAGCAGCGGCCTTGTCGACGGGAGGACGACTTGGTCGGGCAGCTGTGTCGACGGGAGGGCATTGTTGGTGGCGAGCCGTGCCGGCAGGAGGGGGGGTTGGCGAGCCCTCGGGTCCGCCC
>CAZMVP010000016.1:0-22259 GCA_964569355.1 uncultured Chromatiaceae bacterium
CCCCCGGCGTCACGTCCTCGTAGAACTCGTGCGTGTGCTCCGGCAGGATGTGCGGGAACAGTTCCCGCGCCCGTCCCGCCGACGCACCGCGCGCAAAGGCCACCCGGTCGGCCACGCTGTCCCACTGCTCGATCATCACGAAGTGCACGCCGTCCGGCGGAGCCACCTCGTCGGCATGACCCTTGAACTGGGCCGGCGGCGTCACCCGGCGGACTTCTGCCTCGATCGTGCCGGGGCGGGCGCGCAGCACACGTCGACCCCTGTAGCCTTGGGCCGCGGCGAGCAGCGGCTCCATGTCCTGGTAGAACCGGGTGACCGCTTCCTCGTGGCCCGGCTTCGCATAGATCGTCGCAATATAGTCAACCATCGGAAAAACTCCCGCATACAATGCCGTGCCCCGGATTATGCCGGACCAGGAAAGGACACACGTGGACAAAGATCAGTTGTTTCTGCTCAAGCCGGACTTCAGCGACGGCGGCACGGGCCCGTGGTATTGCCCGTCATGCGCGACGCTCGAGGGCCTGCTGTCCTTCTACCCGAAGCTGCGCTCGCAGCTCGCAGTGCAGTACCTCGACTTCCCGCGGCCGCGGGCGCCGGTGATCGCCGCGATCGGCGAGGCGCACCAGGGGCTGCCGGTGCTGGTCATTGCAGCGAAGGCGGATCCGGCCAGTGATGCGGCGTTGCAGGGACTGGATGTCGGCACGGGCACCGGCCACCGGTTCCTGAACGGTGTGGCCGACATCGGCAAGTACCTCGCGCGGCGTTACGGCATCGGCGCACCGCACTGACGGCCTGCACGACCGGCGCCTGCCGCTACGCCGGCGTCGGTCGCTTCACCGGCACCGACCGGGGCCGCGTCAGTCCGCGAATCGCCGGGTGATGTCCTCGTAGGCATCGATGCGCCGGTCGCGCAGGAACGGCCAGCCGATGCGGAAGGCCTCGATCTCGGCGAAGTCGAGTTCCACGGTCACGATCGCTTCCTGATCGACCGGGCCGCGGGCCAGCACATGCCCGTCCGGCGCGACGGCAAAGCTCTGGCCCCAGAACTCGACGCCGCCGTTGCCGGTCGGGTCGGGCTCGAAGCCCGTGCGGTTGATCGCCAGCACGAAACAGCCATTGGCCACCGCATGCGCGCGTTGCGCCAGCTCCCAGGCGTCGTGCTGCCGCTCGCCCACACGGTCCTTCTCCTCCGGGTGCCAGCCGATGGCCGTCGGATAGATCAGGATCTCGGCACCCTTCAACGCCGTCAGTCGCGCGGCTTCCGGATACCACTGGTCCCAGCAGACCAGCACGCCGAGCTTGCCGGCGCGGGTGGCGAACGACTGGAAGCCCAGGTCGCCCGGCGTGAAGTAGTACTTCTCGTAATAGCGCGGGTCGTCGGGGATGTGCATCTTGCGGTACTTGCCGGCATAGCCGTTGCGGCCGTCGAGCACGGCCGCCGTGTTGTGGAACAACCCCGGCGCGCGCCGCTCGAACAGGCTCACGACGATCGTCGCATCGAACTCGGCGGCAATCGCGGCGAAGGCTTCGGTGCTCGGCCCGGGCACCGGCTCGGCGAGCGAGAACAGCGCGCTGTCCTGGCTCTGGCAGAAATACCGGCTGCGGAACAGTTCCGGCAGGCAGACGAGGCGCGCACCGTTCCGCGCGGCCTCGCGGGTCATCGACAACGCCCGTTCGAGGTTGTCGGCCGGGTCGGCCGAACAGCGCATCTGGATCAGCGCCACCGGCAGCTTCCCGCCCGGCATCACGGATTCTCCCCGCCGTTGGCACGGGTGGCGGCAGTCACCGGCCGTGGTTCGCAGTAGGTGGGATCGTTGAAGAAGGCCACGTACTGCCCGAGGATGTCCATGGCCTGCTTCGGCCGGATCGCGCCGGCATCGATCTTGCGCTTGACGATCTCCGTCATCCGGCGGCTCAGGTCGTTCGGGAAATACTGCACGTGCGCCAGCATCTCGTGGATGGTCGCACCGGGGATCACCCGCTCGATCCAGAACTTGTCCTGCTCCTCGGCATCGGCGTACACGTGGACTTCCGGCACGCGGCCAAACAGGTTGTGCGTGTCGCCCATGATGTCCTGGTAGGCACCCATCAGGAAAAACCCGAGGTAGTACTGGCGGTCGTCCTCGAGCGAATGCACCGGCAGGAAACTCTTGTCGTTCAGCGCGGAAATGTAATGGCTGACCTTGCCGTCGGAGTCGCAGGTGAGGTCGACCAGCACCGCGCGGCGATCCGGCTTCTCGTCGAGCCGGTCGATCGGCAGGATCGGGAACGACTGGTCGATGGCCCAGTGGTCCAGGATCGACTGGAACACTGAGAAATCGCAGAGGTAGCGGTCGGTCAGCTTCTCCTCGAGTTCCAGCTCTTCCGCCGGGGTCGGATCCAGTTCTGCGGTGCGCAGCCGGTCGAGCACGTCGCGGGCGATCGTCCAGTAGAGGTCCTCGATGGCGGCCAGCTGGTCCAGCTCCAGGTAACCCAGGCTGAACAGCGTCCGGGATTCGACCCGGACCTCCTCGATGTCGTGGTAGGCCTCGATCAGCTCCTGCGGCTCGCGGTCCGGGTCGCGCACGTTGTCCAGGATCTTGACCATGGACTCCACCGCGGCATGCGGCTCGGCGGGAATGGGCACGTGGTTGCCGCCATTGCGCCGGTGCCCCTCGAGGACCGGCACCAGCAGCACGGAATGGTGCGCGGTGATCGCGCGGCCGCTTTCGGACACGATGATCGGGTTCGGCACGTCCTGGGCGTCGCAGACTTCCTTGATGGCGAACACGACCGCATTGGCGTATTCCTGCAGCCCGTAGTTCACGCCCGTCTCGCCACGGCCATGGCCCGCGCCGTAGCTCACGCCCAGGCCACCGCCCACGTCTATGTAGCGCACCGGGACGCCACGCTGCTGCAGCGACGCGTAGATCTGCGTCATTTCCTTGATTGCGCGCTTCAATACCTGGATGTCGATGATCTGGCTGCCGATGTGGAAATGCAGCAGCGCCAGCGCCTCCGGCTTGCCGCGGCGCTCGAGCTCGGCCACGAGGCGCACGAGTTCCGGCACGGACAGGCCGAACTTGGACTTCGCGCCGCCGGACTCCGACCAGCGCCCGGAGCCGCGCGTGGCCAGCCGCACCCGCACGCCGAGCGTCGGCACCACGCCCTGGGCATCGGCGAGCTCCAGCAGCGTCTCGAACTCGGTGAACTTCTCCATGACCGGGATGACGTTCAGGCCGAGCCGCTGCGAGGACAGGATCAGGGCCAGCATCGGCCGGTCCTTCACGCCGTTGCACACCAGCAGCATGCCGTCCTCGGTCAGGTGTGGCAGGCAGGCGATCAGCTCCCCCTTGGAGCCGCACTCGAGGCCCATGCCGTACTTGCGGCCGGCATCCAGCACTTCCTCCACGACTTCGTGGAGCTGGTTGACCTTGATCGGATAGACGCCGTTGTAGCGGTTGCCGTAGCCCGCCTCCTCGATCGCGGACGCAAAGGCCTCGTTCAGCATCCGCACCCGGGCCTGCAGCACGTCCTGGAAGCGGATCAGCACCGGGAAGGAGATCGCGCGCCGCTCGACTTCGTCGATCAGGTCCACGAGGTCGATCGACAGCCGCTCGTCCCCGTAGGGCCGGACCGCCGCGTGCCCGTGCTCGTTGATCAGGAAGAAGGAGTCACCCCAGGATTCGACCCGGTAGAGCTCCGTGGAGTCTTCCGGCGTCCACCCGGCATCCGGCGACCGGACGGCCTCGATGTTCAAGGCTGCTGCGCTATCGGCCAACGACGTTCCTTCTCACTGTCCCAGGACGCAGGCAAAGACCAGCGGCGCGACGATGGTCGCATCCGATTCGATGATGAACTTGGGCGTGTCCGCCGACAACTTCCCCCAGGTGATCTTCTCGTTCGGCACGGCGCCCGAGTAGGAGCCGTAGCTGGTCGTGGAATCGCTGATCTGGCAGAAATAGCCCCAGCGCGGGATGTCCCGGATCTGCAGGTCCTGCTCCAGCATGGGCACGACGCAGATCGGGAAATCCCCGGCGATCCCGCCGCCGATCTGGAAGAAGCCGATGGAGTGCTTGCGGCACTCCGCCTGGTACCAGCGGGCCAGCTCGACCATGTACTCGATGCCGGTGCGGACCGTGTGCACGTTCCGGATGTCGCCGGAGATCACGTGGGAGCTGTAGATGTTGCCCAGCGTGGAATCCTCCCAGCCGGGCACGAACATTGGCAGGTTCTTTTCGCAGGCGGCCACGAGCCAGCTGTCCTTCGGGTCGATCTGGTGGTACTGCTTCAGCACCCCCGAGCGCAGGATCCGGTAGAGGAATTCATGGGGAAAAAAGCGCTCCCCGGCCTGGTCGGCCCGGGTCCATTCGTCGAGCACGGCCCGCTCGATGCGCCGGATGGCCTCCTCTTCCGGGATGCAGGTGTCGGTCACCCGGTTCAGGTGCCGGGCCAGCAGGCCCTCCTCCTCCGCCGCGGTCAGGTGGCGGTAGCCGGGAATCCGCACATAGTGGTCGTGGGCCACGAGGTTGAAAACGTCCTCCTCGAGGTTCGCCCCGGTGCAGCAGATGGCATGGACCTTGTCCTGCCGGATCATCTCCGCCAGCGACAGGCCGAGCTCGCCCGTGCTCATCGCGCCGGCGAGCGTCATGAACATGCGGCCGCCGGCATCCAGGTGCCGCACATAGGCATCCGCCGCATCGATGAGGGCGGCACTGTTGAAATGCCGAAAATGGTGGTGGACGAACTGGCTGATGGTGGTCATCGGAATTTCCCGGCGAAGAGCAGCGGAAGCTTAGGGAATACGGTCCCCTTGAACAACTGGAAAAACGGAACGGCCGAAAATCCGACCAGGCGAAAAATCCGGAGCGACGGCTGGCGGCTGGCGCCTACTCGGGCGCGACCGGCACCTGCTGGGTCAGGCAATGGAAGGTGCCGAGGCCCACCACGACATCGCGGCAATCCAGGCTCGCGATGCGCCGGCCCGGAAAACAGCGGGCGAGGATCGCGGCGGCTTCCTCGTCCGCCGGGCAGTCGAAGGTCGGCAGCAGGACCACGCGATTGCCGACGTAGAAATTGGCGTAACTCGCGGGCAGTCGCTGGCCATCGCGGTGAAGGGGCGCCGGCATGGGCAATTCGATGACCCGCAGCGGCCGGCCGTCGGCAACCCGCAGCCCCTCGAGCCGCTCCCGGTTGGCCTTGAGCGGCGCATGGTTCACGTCATCCGGATCCGGCTCGATGACGGTAACCACCTGATCCTCTGATACAAAGCGCGTGATGTCATCGATGTGGCCATCGGTGTCGTCGCCGGCGATGCCCTCGCCGAGCCAGATGACCTGGCTGACTCCGAGCAACTCGCGCAGCTTCTGCTCGATGGCGGCCCGCGTCATGCCCGGGTTCCGGTTCGGGTTCAGCAGGCACTGCTCCGTCGTCAGCAACGTGCCCCGGCCATTGACCTCGATCGATCCGCCCTCGAGCACCATCGGGATGGTCTCCACGGGCACATCGAGCGCCGCGGCCATGCGTTCGGGGATGCCATTGTCGAGGTCGAACGGCGGGTACTTGCCACCCCAGGCGTTGTACTGGAAATTCAAGGCCTTGAGCGGTGCAGCACCGCCTGCACTGCCGGCAGTGCGGGTGACGAAGATCGCGCCATGGTCCCGGCACCAGGAGTCGTTGGTCGGGAACTGGTGCAGTACCACGCGTTCGGGCGACACCTTGCCGGCCAGCAGCTTCTGCACGTGATAGCCATGGCCGGCATCCCGGACGTTGATCCGCACGAGCTCACTGCGGGAGAGCGCGGCGACGGCCTGCGCCAGCACCTGCTCGACCGCGGGCAGGTACTCGCTCCAGGTGTCGATGTTGTGCGGCCAGGAGAACCACGTGGCCTGGTGCGGACTCCACTCGGCCGGCATCCGGTAAGCGGGTTCGGGAGCGGGCTGTCGCCCGCGAGACGGATTTTCCGGTTGTGTCGGCATGGCCGGCAAGTGTACCTGCCGGCGCAGTCATCTGCAGGCTTGCCGGATCAACTCACGCGGATCGACAGCACCGGGCAGGTTGCCTGGCGAAGCACCGACTCCGTGGTGCTGCCAAGAAGCATGTGCTTCACGCCGCTGTAGCCGTGGGTTGTCATGACGAGCATGCTGGCGCCGGCATCGCGGGCGTAGGCCACGATCTCGTCGGCCGGGCGGCCGACGATCACCGAGGAAACAAGGCCCGGGGCCAGGCCACCGAGTGATTTGGCGATGAAGCTCGCGAGCCGTTCGCGCGCCGTGGCCACGAGCTCGCTCGTCGACGGCATCGGCACCGGACCCATGTCCAGGGTCGTGTAGATCTGCGGCTCCTCGACCACGTAGATGACGTGGATTTCCGCCTTCATGAGGTCCCGCATGCGACGCAGCCACGGCAGGGCCTCGAGCGAGCGGGTCGAGAAGTCGGTGGGGAATACCAGGATGTCCTTGTCAGCCATCGTCATCTCCGGAAACAGGGGTCCTCCCATATATACCCTTCTTCCGGATTTTCGGCACGCGGTTCAGTCGTCGCAGCGATCCCCGCCATGATGCCGATGATTGCGATGGTCATGCCGGTCGTAGCCGCGGTTGCCACCCGGGTAGCCCGGCTGGTACCCCCGGCGGGTCCCCGGCCAGTAACCAGGCTGGTAGCCACCACCGTACGTCGGCGTGTAGACCATCCGGTAGCCGGGCGCCCAGACCACCACGGGCTGCCTCGACCACTGCTGCACCACCGGGACCATGGGGACCGGAACCCCCGGCGCGTAGCCGTAACCGCCCAGCGAGATGTTCACGCCGATCTGCACGCGCGGCTGGGGCGCATGGTCCGGGCGACTCCGCCAGTGGCCATCGGCCAGTGCCGTGCCGCTGCCGGCGAGGCCCATCGTGCCAAGACCCAGCATGGCGACCAACGCAAGAACCTTCTGCTTCGTCATGTTCGTCCTCCGGTATGACGCTGGTGATGAAGCTACTCGCCGGTCGATGAATTGCCGCTGAAGACGGATGCCCCGGATTGCGATATCCGGGTTTATGTCGCAACTCCGTTGTCCGGTTCCGGACTGCGACGTATAAAACCGCCTCGCCTCCCCCTTCCTTCACCCCTGCAATTCCAAGGATGGATATGCAATGAAGATTCGCGACCTCGCATTGGGCTTTACGATTGGCCTTGGCACGGCGGCGGTGACGGCCGCCATCGCGGCGCCGATACCCACGAGCTGGATGGCACCGATCACCGACAACTGGATTGCGAAGCTCGTCTTCGTCGAACTGCCCCAGAGCGAGATCGTTCGCCATCCGATCGACAACGGCAAGTACTACCTGTGCTGGACCGATGGCATGAACCACTACGGCATTGCCTTCCGCCGCACGCAGCTCGATGCGAAGATCCGCTCGATCCCCCGCGCGGGCCGCGCCTCCGTGGCCGCACTCATGGCAGCGCCCCCGGTCGATGGCGCGCCGGCCATTGCGCCGTGGACGGATCGCGACGCGAAGGTCTGCTGGCCGGAAACGTAGACCCGCGACACAGCGCGCGTCCGCCACCTGTCCGAAACTGTGCGTTCATCCGGTCGTGGCCGGCAACGAGGGGTTGCCGGCAGTGGCCGGATGGACGGATGGAAAGGGATTCGAGGGCATGTCGACCAACCAGGCGCGTTGCGACCAACCGGAACCAGCAGCGCCCAGCAGCGCGGAACTCTTCCGGTTCCTGCAGAAACTGGTCAATGACATGTACGAGGACCTGGAGTTGCCGGGCTTCCCCGATGTCGTGATGCGGCTGCACCGGACGCTGGCCGACAGCAACAGCTCGACCCGGGACATCGTGCGGCTGGTCAGTGCCGAACCTTCGCTGAGCGCGCGGCTGATGCACCTGGCCAACACCGCGGCCTTCAATCCGGGCGATCGCGCGATCAGCGACCTGAAGTCGGCCATCACGCTGCTCGGCTTCAGCCTGGTGCGCAGCACCGCGACCACCTTCGCGATGCGCCAGCTCGAGCAGCAGGAATGGCTCCAGCCCATCCAGCCCCATCTCGCCCGGATCTGGCGGGACAGCACCCGGGTGGCCGCCATCTGTTATGTCGGTGCGAAACGCACGGATGGCATGCGGCCCGACGAGGCCCTCTCTGCCGGCCTGTTCCACCAGCTCGGCAGCCTGTACGTGCTGACCCGTGCCCACCGCGAGAGCGTGAAGATCGGCGGCGGCGCCGACTGGGCCTCGACCATTGCCGGCTGGCACCCGACCATCGCCCGGGCCATCCTCGAGAACTGGGGCATGCCCGAGCACCTGGCCGAAGCCGTGCAGAACCAGGATGGGCTCGCCGACGGCGACCCGGCGGAGATGCCGCTGCTGACGCGCCTGCTGGCATCGGCCAAGCTCTACCTGCTGGTGCAGGACAAGGCGGAGGGAGCGGACGAAGCGCGTGGCGCCCTCGAGAACGTGCGCTTCGGTTCGCAACCGTTCCTCGACACGATGGCCGACGCCCGGTCGGACATCGAAGCCGTGATGCGGGTGATCGCCGCCTGAGGCGGCATCCCGAATCAGCCGCCGGAGCGGCGCTAGTACGATGCCAGCGGGGTCCCTGGTCGGCGCTCGAAGGTGCCGGTGCCATCCCGGCCATAGAGGTCGGGAACCGCGGCCCTGCCCCGCAACACGTTGAGCGATGCTTCGACGCGTCGGCGCTGGCCGTTGATCAACAGGCCGTTGCGATCATTGCGCGTGCGGCATTCGGCGGCGAGGTTCCGCAGCTCGGCGCGCAGGGAGGCGGTCGCATCGCCAGCCTCGCCGGCATCCGTTCCGGAGACCTCCTGTCGCTGCTGCTCCAGCCCGAGGGCACGCGCAACGGCCGCGGCCTTCGCCTGGCTCGCCGCCTGCAACCCGTCGGGCGTACGCGCAAGCAGCGCCGCATGCTCGTCTTCGAGGGTCAGCAGAACGGCACGCAGTGCGCCGACTTCCTCCTCCAGGATGGACTGCAACGCGGTCAAGCGAGATCCCGCTCGAAGGCCAGCAACCGGTCCGCGAGGCGGCCCGCGTTGACCTGGTAGTTGCCCGATTCCACCCGCTGGCGGACCGCGCTGACCCGGGCCTGGTCCACGTCGGGGACCGAGGCGAGGCGCTGCTCGACCTGCTTGAGATTGGTGGCCGTGTCGGTCAGCCGGACATGGCTGTCGGCCGCCGGCGGGGCCGTTTTCGCGGTCCGGTTGCCCCCATCGACCTGATCGCTGGCGGCCCGGCCCGAGCGCTGGGACTCACGCGCACGCGAAACCGCCGGGTCGACGTGGTTGTTGCCATAACCTGTGATCTTGTTCGCCATCCACTCTGCTCCGTATCTGAAGCGCCGTCGAAAAACGGCATGCACTCGAGTCCTTCGGGGCCTATCGGCAGGTCGACCGGGAACTTGAGGCCTGATTTGCGGGCGCTATCTCAACAACACCTCGACGGTCTGCGGCGACCGCACGATGCCCTGGACCACCCGGCCCGAGGTCTTGCTTTCCACATCGATTATGTCGCCCAGCGCACCGTTCTCCCGGGCGACACCCGCCATCCGCACCTCGAGCGCGCCGCTGCGGGCCTCCACGCTGACATCCTGCCCGCGCTGGATCACGGTGGCCGCCGCAAGCAGGCCCGCGGTGAGTGCCTGGCCCTCGTTGACCGGCCGCTTCAGGCGACGACCGACGACATTGACCGGATCATGCAGGGTCCCCGAGGGCACCGATCCAGCCACCGAGTCCGCCAATCGAATGTCACCTGGCGCCAAAACCGTGTCACGTGCCAGTGACCGGGCGGCCACCACCACCGAGCGGGTCGCGGTGACCTGCACCGGCAGATAGAGGCTCCAGGGGCGGCTGCCGGTGCAACGCACTTCAGCCATGACCCGTGCCTTGCCCACGCCATTGGCCGGCACCGTGGCACTGAGCGGCTCGCTGCAACGGGTCAGGCGCAAGCGCGGATCCGGCCGGTCCGCCGTGAGCGCCGCCGGGCCGTGGATCACTTGTCTTGCTGCGGCTTCCGCCGCCTCGCGGATCGTCGCATGGTCCTGCCATCGTGAAGCCGCATCCGCCGTGGTGCCGGCCATCACCAGCGCGGGAGCCGCGGCCGACGCGAGCCCTGCCGCCAGCAGCAGGGCCAGTGGCAGCCAGTAACGGATCGTTTGATCGGGCGTACGCCCATTCATGCGAAGGAACCTGTTCATGCGAAGCGTTTTGCAAGAAGCGTGCCTGCTCCCGCCAGCCACCCGCCCGCATCGATCAACGCCGGCGCGATTCGAGGGGCAGGGTCTTGCCGATCGTCCGGCAGCGCCTTGCCGCTCCGGCGGCCCGGACTTGCCGGATCACGCGGACCGGCCGGTCATCGGCACGGCTGGCACGTCGCTTGCATGGACCATTCGCACACCACAGCGAGGCAGCGACGACACGACCATGGCACTGGACATCAACTCACAGTTCGAACTGCAGGCCCGGGCGCTCGGCCTGGCGAACCAGCGGCTGGAGCTGCTGGCCGCCAACGTGGCCAATGCCGACACGCCCAACTACAAGGCGCGCGACATCGATTTCCAGGCCGCGATGCAGGCTGCCGAACAGGCGCCGGGCCTCGGCGGCACGCTGCCGCTTTCGACCACGCGCTCAGGTCACCTGCAGATCGCCGGCGTCGGGACCAACACCACCACTCCTTTATACCGGGTGCCCGAACAGCCCTCCCTCGACGGCAACACGGTCGACTCCCAGAAGGAGAACGCGGCCATTGCCGACACCACGGTGCGCTACCAGGCCACCCTCACCTTCCTGTCGGCGCGGATCCGCGGCCTCAGGGACGCCATCACCGGAGGCCGCTGACCATGGGACTCTTCAACATCTTCGACATCGCCGGCTCGGCCATGAGCGCCCAGTCGGTGCGCCTGAACACCACCGCCAGCAACCTGGCCAATGCCAACACCATTGCCGGCAGCGCCGAGGCCGCGTACCGCTCGCGCCAGCCGGTGTTCCAGACCGTGATGGAGAACTCCGGCGGTGCCGGTGCGGCGACGGATCCGGCCAGTGCCGGCGTCCGCGTGGCCGGCATCGTGGAAACGAGCGCACCGCCACTGAAGATCCACGACCCCGGCAATCCGCTCGCGGATGCCGATGGCTACGTCTACCAGTCCAACGTCAATCCGGTGGATGAGCTCGTGAACATGATTTCCGCTTCCCGTTCGTACCAGAACAGCGTCGAGGTCCTGAGCACCTCCAAGGAGTTGCTGCTCCGGACCCTGTCACTTGGCCAATAAGGAGTAACCCGTGACCTCAATCACTGCGCCGGGAACCGACCCGGATCTCGGCGGACTGCAACTGGCCAGCACGACCAGGGGCAAGGGCGGCAAGGGACTGGGCCAGGAGGATTTCCTGGCATTGATGATCCAGCAGCTGCGCAACCAGGATCCATTGAAGCCGATGGAGAACGGCGAGTTCATCGGCCAGATGGCGCAGTTCAGCACCGTCAGCGGCATATCCGACATGACGAAGTCGATCGCCGGGCTTGCCACCGCCTTCAACTCGGGCCAGGCGCTGCAGGCCGCCTCGATGGTCGGCCGCACCGTGCTCACCGAAGGCAATGCCGGCAGCTTCGATGGCAGCCATGCCATGGTCGGCGCTGTCGACCTGCCGCAGGCAACACCGTTTGCCGTGGTCCGCGTCTACAACGCGGCCGGGGAACCGGTCCGCGAACTGCCGCTGGGCAGCCAGGAAGCGGGCTTGAGCAACTTCTCGTGGGACGGCACGTTGGCCAATGGCCAACCCGCGCCGGCCGGGCGCTACCGGTTCACGGCGGCCATCGAGAGTGGCAGCAAGGCCACCGCACTCACCACCTACGTCGCCTCGAAGGTCGAGAGCGTCACGCTCTCGGGCGACGGCAGCGGCGCACAGATCAGGACCGACGGCGGCGCCAACGTGCGCCTGTCAGACGTCAAGGCAATCATGTAAGGAGAAATCGAGAAATGTCATTCCAGATCGCACTGAGCGGCCTCAATGCCGCCTCCACCGACCTGCAGGTCACGTCGAACAACATCGCCAACGCCAACACGTTCGGCTTCAAGTCCTCGCGCGGCGAGTTCGCCGACGTGTTCTCCGGCGACTCCGCCGGCATCGGCAACGGCGTGCGCCTGACCGAGGTGCGGCAGGAGTTCACCCAGGGCAACGTCGAGATCACCGGCCGGCAGCTCGATCTCGCGATCAGCGGCAACGGCTTCTTCATCACCAACGACAACGGCAGCCTGCTCTACTCGCGTGTCGGCGCGTTCGGTCTTGACTCCAATGGCGTCGTGCAGAACGCCGAGGGTGAGCGGCTGCAGGTCTACCAGTACGAACCCGGCACCGGCGCCTTCAACCAGGGCGCGCTGGCCGATCTCGTCATCACGGCCAAGACCGCCCCGCCGGTGGCCAGCACCAGCGTGGACATGAACATCAACCTGCCCGGCAACGCAACGGCCCCGTCGATCCCGACCTTCGACCCGAATGATCCGCTGTCGTACAACCAGAGCACGTCGACCGTGCTGTTCGATTCGCTCGGCGTGTCGCACACGGCGACCTACTATTTCACCAAGACGGCACCCGGCTGGGACGTGCACATGAGCCTCGACGGCAATACGGTGGGCACCGGCCAGGCATTCACCTTCAACTCGACCGGCACGATCGCGACACCTGCCAACGGCCAGATCACGTTCCCGACGATCACGCTGACCAATGGCGCGGCCCCGCTCACCGTGGGCCTCAACCTCGGCAACACCACGCAGTACGGCACCAACTTCGCCGTGAACAACATCAACCCGGACGGCCAGGCCGAAGGCCGGCTGCGCGGGCTCGAGATCGACCAGACGGGCGTGGTGTTCGCACGCTTCTCCAACGGCCAGTCGGAGACGCTCGGCAAGATCGCGCTGGCGAACTTCTCCAATCCGGAAGGCCTGCAGAAGGTCAGCGATACGTCATTCCAGGAAACCTACCGCTCTGGCGTCGCCCAGCGTGGCGAGGCCACCGAATCGAACTTCGGCCTGCTGCAGTCGGGCGCGCTGGAAACTTCCAACGTCGACCTGACCGAGCAGCTGGTGCGGCTGATCACGGCCCAGCGACTCTTCCAGGCCAACGCACAGGTGATCTCCACGCAGGACACGATCACGCAGACCATCATCAACCTCCGCTGATGAGTGATTGAGCCATGGACAGACTCATCTATGTGGCGATGTCGGGTGCCAGGGCGGCGATGCAGGCCCAGGCCACCACGAGCCAGAACCTGGCGAACATCTCCACGACCGGCTTCCGCGCGCTCCACAACCTGCTGGAAAGCGCGCCGATCGCCGGTCCCGGCCTGCCAAGCCGCGTGAACACCGTGCGCGAGCCCGAGCTCTGGAACGCGCGCCAGGGCCAGGCCCAGCCGACCGGCCGGGACCTGGACGTCGCCATCCAGGGCGCCGGCTGGCTCGTGGTGCAGGACGAGGAAGGCAACGAGGCCTACACCCGGGCCGGCGACCTGCACGTGAGCGCCAACGGCATGCTCGAAACGGCCGCCGGACTCCAGGTGCAGGGCAATGGCGGGCCGATCACGATCCCGCCCTACGAATCGATCTTCATCGGCGACGACGGCCAGATCTCGATCGTGCCGAAGGGCCAGTCCCCCGAGTCGCTCGCCGAGGTCGACCGGCTGAAGCTCGTGAACCCTCCCGTGGAAGACATGGCCCGCAGCGGCAATGGCCTGTTCGCCCTGCGCGACGGCAGCCAGGCCCCGCCCGATTCCACCGTGAAGGTGGCAAGCGGCCAGCTTGAATCGAGCAACGTCAACGCCGCCGAGGCGCTGGCCAGCATGATCGAGACCTCGCGCCACTACGAGATGCAGGTCCGCGCGATGAACACGGCCGACGAGCTCGACGCCGCGAGCGCACGCCTGATCCGCATGAACGGCTGACGCAGCAGACAGATACCGAGGAGCAAGCAACATGGAAGCATTGTGGGTGGCCAAGACGGGACTTGATGCGCAGCAGACGCGCATGACCGTCGTGTCGAACAACCTCGCCAACGTCAACACGACGGGATTCAAGCGCGGCCGGGCGGTGTTCGAGGACCTGCTCTACCAGAACGTCCACCAGTCCGGCGGCGCCACGTCGCAGGACACCCAAAGCCCGACCGGCCTGACTGTGGGCACGGGCGTCCGGGTGGTGGCCACGGAAAAGGCCTTCACGCAGGGCTCGGCGCAGCAGACCGGCAACGCGCTCGACGTGTTGATCCAGGGGCACGGCTTCTTCCAGGTGCTGCAACCCGACGGCAGCCTCGCCTACACGCGCGACGGTTCCTTCAAGGTCGATTCCGAGGGCCGATTGGTCACCGCCAACGGCTACGAGATCCAGCCGGCGCTGCAGATCCCGGCCAATGCCCAGGCGATCAGCATCGGCCTCGACGGCACGGTGGAGGCCACCCTGCCGGGCCAGACCTCCCCGACCCAGCTCGGCACGCTGCAGCTGGCCGACTTCATCAACCCGGCCGGCCTGCAGCCGAAGGGCCAGAACCTGTACATCGAGACCGCCGCCAGCGGCTCGCCCCAGGTCGCCAACCCCGGCGTCGAAGGCGCCGGCACGCTGGTGCAGGGCTCGCTCGAGAGCTCCAACGTGAACGTGGTCGAGGAGCTCGTGAGCATGATCGAGACACAGCGCGCCTACGAGATGAACTCGAAGGCCATCTCGACCAGCGACCAGATGCTGCAGTACCTGAACAACAACCTGTGATGCCCATGAGCATGCCAATGGCCATGAGACTGCCCGGCATCGGCGCCAGCCTGCTCATGCTGGCCGCCTGCTCCTCGGTGCACCTGGGGCCGACGCCTGGCCAGTATCCGCCCGCGGAGCCCGTGAACTACGCGAGCCAGCCGGCGGAAAACGGCACCATCTACCAGCCGGCGCGCGGCCTCGCGCTGTTCAACGACGTGAAGGCCCGCCAGGTCGGCGACACCGTGACGATCCGGCTCGCCGAACGCACCCAGGCCTCGAAGAGCGCCAGCACCGACGCCAAGAAGGACTCGTCGATCGACACCGGCGCGCCAACGATCCTCGGCGGCGTCGTCACGAGCAACGGCGATCCGATCCTGAACAACAAGTGGAGCACCGGCCAGGAATTCGGCGGCTCCGGCAGCAGCAGCCAGAGCAACCGGCTGGACGGCAACATCACCGTGACGGTGGCCGAGGTCTATCCGAACGGCAACCTGCTGGTGCGTGGCGAGAAATGGCTGACGCTGAACCAGGGCAAGGAATTCCTGCAGATCAGCGGCATCGTGCGGCCCGTGGACATCGGCCCGGACAACTCGGTGCCCTCGTACAAGGTGGCCGACGCCCGGATCACCTACAGCGGCACCGGCACGCTGGCCGATGCCAACCAGCCCGGAATCCTGACCCGCTTCTTCATGAAGCTGTGGCCCCTCTGACGCGGAAACACCCCCATGAACCGGCAACGCGACCAGCTTCGACAACACACCCTGTTCCTGCTCGCCGGCGCCATGCTGGCGCTGCTGCTGCACATGGGTGGCGCCCAGGCGGAACGGATCAAGGACCTCGCCACGGTCGGCGGCGTCCGCCAGAACCAGCTCATCGGTTATGGTCTCGTCGTCGGCCTGGACGGCACCGGCGACCAGACAACGCAGGCGCCGTTCACGACCCAATCGCTCATCAACATGCTGGAGCGCCTCGGCGTGTCGATTCCGCCCGGCACCAGCCTGCAGCTGAAGAACATCGCCGCGGTGGCCGTCAGCGCCGACCTGCCGCCGTTCTCCAAGCCCGGCCAGAACATCGACGTCACCGTTTCCTCGATCGCCAATGCGAAGAGCCTGCGCGGCGGTACGCTGCTGCTCACGCCACTGAAGGGTCTCGATGGCCAGGTGTACGCCATGGCGCAGGGCAACCTTGCCGTGGGCGGCCTCGGCATGTCCGGCAAGGACGGCTCGAAGGTCTCGATCAACGTGCCGAGCGTCGGCCGCATCCCCAACGGTGCGACCGTGGAACGCGAGGTACCGACGCAGATCGGTGCCGCGGACGTGCTGACGCTGAACCTGCACCAGGCGGACTTCACCACCTCCACGCGGCTCGCCGACACGATCAATGGCCTGCTCGGCGCCGGCACCGCCCGGTCCATCGACCCGATGACCGTGCAGGTGCGCGCACCGGCAAGCCAGGTGGACCGCATGGGGCTCGTGTCCACGATCGAGAACCTCGAGGTCACGCCCGGGGAGGCGCCAGCCCGCGTGATCGTGAACTCGCGGACCGGTACGGTGGTCATCAATGCCAGCGTGCATGTCTCGCCCGCGGCCGTCTCGCACGGTTCGCTGGTCGTGTCGATAACCGAGGACTTCAACGTCAGCCAGCCGCAGCCCTTCAGCCAGAACGGCAGCACCGTCGTCACGCCGGACTCGAACATCAGCGTGACCCAGGGCGACAACCGCATGTTCCTGTTCAAGCCCGGCGTCGAGCTGAACGACATCGTGCAGGCGGTGAACCAGGTGGGAGCAGCCCCCGGCGATCTCGTGGCCATCCTCGAAGCCCTGCGCCAGGCCGGCGCGCTCCGGGCAGAGCTGATCGTCATCTGAGCACGCCCCATGACCGTACCCATCAGTACCTACAACGACTTCCAGGGCCTCTCGCAGCTCAAGGCGGAGGCCTCCGCGAACTCGCCCGAGGCGGCCCGCCAGGCCGCGAGGCAGTTCGAGGCGCTGTTCGTGCAGATGATGCTGAAGAGCATGCGCGACGCGAATGCCGTGCTCGGCGAGCAGCAGGACACGACCTACCCGGAAATGTTCGACAAGCAGATCGCGATGGAGATGACCCGCGGCAAGGGGCTGGGCATGGCAGAGCTGATGATGCGGCAACTGGCCGGCACGGCAGGCAACGCAGCGCCGGCCGACGGCGGCCTGCGGATGCCGGACCGGCCACCCGCCAGCATCACCGGCACCAGCACCGCAACAGGCAGCAGTGCCGCCATTGACGCCGATCGCGACGACTTCCGGCCAGGCACCCGGGATGAATTCATCCGCCGGATCTGGCCGCTCGCGGTGCGGGCAGGCGAGAAACTCGGCGTGAACCCGCGGGCCATCGTGGCCCAGGCCGCGCTCGAAACCGGCTGGGGCCAGCGGCAGATCCGCGACGATGCCGGGGTCAGCGGCAACAACCTGTTCGGCATCAAGGCAGACCGGTCCTGGGCGGGTGACCGGGTCGCGGTGACCACGCTGGAATTTGACAATGACCTGCCGAAACCCCAACGCGCGCAATTCCGCGCCTACCCCACGCTCGAGGCAGGCTTCGAGGATTATGTCCGGTTCCTCAAGGCCAATCCGCGCTATGGCGAGGCGCTGCAATCCGGCGGCAATGCCGACACTTACGCCGAACGCCTGCAGGCGGCGGGCTATGCGACCGACCCGCGTTATGCAGAAAAGATCAGCGCGATCATCGCGAGCCCCATCCTCGATGGCGGCAATGCCCCGCTCAAGGACGGCGGCAGCCTGCCGACCTACCTCTGAGCACGGAAGTGAATGAGCCCGTGAACAACCCTGTGAGCGTCCCATGAGCGGCACCATCACCAACGGCCTGACCGCCCTGCTGGCAGCCCAGCGCGCGTTGCAGACCACCAGCAACAACATCGCGAACGCGAACACGCCAGGCTACGTGCGCCAGCGCACCGACTTCGTCGAATTGCCGGGCACGCCAAACGGCCGCTACACGGTCGGCGCCGGCGTGGGCATCACGGATGTCACGCGGATCTACGACCAGTACCTCACGGACAACCTGCGCAGCGCCTCGTCGCTCGAGCAGCGCCATGTGACCTATGGCAGCTTCACCTCGCGGCTCGACGGCATCCTCGGCAACCCGGACACCGGCATCAACACGTCGGTGCAGCGGTTCTTCGACCAGGTCGAGGCCGTGGGACGCGATCCGACCTCCATCACCCAGCGCCAGCAACTGCTGCTGGAGGGCGACAACCTCGCGTCGCGCTTCAGGCAGCTGCAGTCGCAGCTCTCGGGCCTCGGCCTCGAGGTCGACGCCCGCATGAAGAGCGCAGCGGCCACGGCCAATGACCTCGCCGGCCAGATTGCCGATGTCAACGCGCAGATCTCGGCGGCCGGCTCCTCGGCGGCGCCGGACCTGCTCGACAAGCGCGATGAACTGCTGAAGTCCCTGGGGGCGCAGATCGACATCACCAGCGTGACCCAGAAGGACGGGACCGTGTCGGTCTTCGTCGGCAACGGCCAGTCCCTGGTGCTCGGTGGACGCGCCTCGCGCCTGGCGACGATTCCCGACCCCCTGGATGGCTCACGGCTGCAGCTTGCAGTCGATACCGGCACCAGCGTGCAGGACATCTCGACCCGGGTCGGTGGCGGCGTGATCGGCGGGCTGCTCGCCTTCCGCAACAACGTGCTCGATGCCACGACCCAGCAGCTCGGCCAGCTGGCCGCGGGCCTGGCCGCCGGCTTCAATGACCAGCATGCCAGGGGCGTGGACCTGGACGGCAACCTGGGTGGGGATTTCTTCGGCACCAGCACGCCCGTCGTGTCGGCGGCCACCACCAACAGCGGCAGCGGCACGGTCTCGGCCTCCATTGCCGATGCCACCGGGCTGGCCGGCCGCGACTACGTGGCCCGCTTCGACGGCACTGCCTGGACCGTCACCGATCGCCGCTCCGGCGCCATCGTGCCCGCAACCGGTGCCGGCACGACGGCGAGCCCATTGCAGTTCGAGGGCCTGTCGATCACGGCATCGGCCGGCGTCGCCGCCGGTGACCGTTTCATGATCCGTCCGGTCGCCAACGCCATCACCGACCTGCACGTGGTGCTCGGCAGCCCGGAGGCGATTGCCGCGGCTGCCCCGCTGGTTTCCAGCGCGAGCGCGGCCAATGCCTCCCAGGCAAGCGTCAGTACCCCGGTCGTCGCCGACTACAACGACCCGAAGCTGCTGACGCCGGCGCAGATCTACTTCAACACGCCAACCACCTACACGGTCTTCACCGGCAGCGGCGCCGATGCAGTCGGCCCGTTCCCGTACACGAGCGGCAGCGACATCAGCTTTGCCGGGTGGACGGCAAAGGTCAGCGGCACGCCGCAGGCCGGGGACCGCTTCTTCGTGTCCGGTACCGCGCCCGGCAGCGGCGACAATGCCAATGTCCAGGCCCTGGCCAGCGTGGCGGGCCAGGGATTCTTCGGCGGCGGGACGCAATCACTGCAGGACCTCGGTGCCGGCATCGTGGCGTCGGTCGGTTCGGCCGCGAACCGCGCGAAGAACGACATCGATGTCCAGGAGGCGTTGCGCCAGCAGGCCGAGATCGACCTGCAGAACGTCTCCGGCGTGAACCTCGATGAGGAGGCCGCCAACATGCTCAAGTACCAGCAGTCCTACCTGGCGGCAAGCAAGGTGATCAGCGTGGCCGATGGCCTGTTCCAGAACCTCCTGCAGATCGTGGGTCGCTAGCCATGCGGATCAGCTCAACCGTCTATCAACTCCAGTGGCTGGCCTCGATCCGCCGCCAGCAGCAGGAACTCGCGGACAACCAGGCCCAGGTCAGCAGCGGCAAGCGCATCAACACGGCATCGGACGACCCGGCGGGCACGGCCCAGGCCATCCTGCTCCAGCAGGGCCTCGACCGGCTGCAGAACTACGCCAGCAACTCGGAAACCGCCCGCCGGCGGCTGAGCCTGGAAGAGAGCTCGCTCTCGCAGGCAACCGACGTGCTCGATCGCGTGCGGGAACTTGCCGTGCAGGCCGGCACCGGCGCGCAGACCGCCGAGAGCCGCAGCGCCATCGCGGCCGAAGCCGCCGAACTCCTGGACGGCCTGCTCAACACCGCCAACGCGCAGGATGGCGAAGGTCGTTACCTGTTTGCCGGCAACCAGGTAAAGGCCCGGCCCTTCATCCAGTCGGGGACCGTCCAGTACGTGGGCGACCATGGCGTGCGGTCGCAGCGCGTGGCCGACGCCCGGACCGTGCAGGAAGGTGATCCCGGATCCGCCGTCTTCATGCAGATCCCGGCCGCCAATGGCAGCTTCAGCGTGGCCGCCGGCGCCGGCAACCAGGGCTCGGCCAGCTGGTCATCGGCCACGGTCACGGCCGGCCAGGCCTTCGTGCCCGGCAGCTACACGGTGGTGTTCACCTCGCCGACCACCTGGGAAGCCCGCAATGGCGGCACGGTGATCGCCAGCGGCACCCATGCGCCGGGCGAGGCCATCAGCTTCCAGGGCGCCACGCTGGAATTCCAGGGTACGCCCGCGGCCGGCGACACCTTCACGGTGGCCACGGCCGGCTTCAGGGACGCGTTCACCACGGTGCAGGATTTCATCCGCACGCTGGCCCAGCCCACCAACACGCCGGCGGCCCGTGCTGCATTCCAGAACCGGTTGAACTCCGACCTGCAGAACCTGGACCAGGCGCTCCAGCACGTCAGCAACGTCCGCAGCCAGGTGGGTGCCCGCCTGTCCACGATCGACCAGCAGGCCGAAAACAATGCCGATCTCAACGTGGAACTGTCCGGTTCCCTGTCGGCCATCCGCGACCTCGACTACGCCTCCGCGATCTCGAAGCTGGAACAGCAGTTGAACAGCCTCGAGGTCGCGCAGAAGGCCTACGCCCGGACGCAGTCGCTCTCGCTCTTCGACGTGCTGTAACTGCGACGCCCGTCACAGGGTCCGCTTCAAGTCCCCTCCCCCGAAGCCGATAAACCGCCTGCACAGCTTCACGGGTTCCGCGCGAGGTGACGCGGACCGGGAAAGCCGGCGAACACTGGTAAATCCTTCAGGAGGGCATCATGCCTAGCATCGTAAATACCAACATCATGTCGCTGAACGCGCAGCGCAACCTGTCGCGATCCGACAGCGCGCTCGCCACTTCATTGCAGCGACTGTCGTCCGGCCTGCGCATCAACAGCGCCAAGGACGACGCGGCCGGTCTCGCCATTGCTTCCCGCTTCACCACGCAGATCCGCGGCATGAACCAGGCCGTGCGGAACGCCAACGACGCCATCTCGCTGTCCCAGACCGCCGAATCGGCGCTGGATGAGCTCACCAACAACCTGCAGCGCATCCGCGAGCTGGCAGTGCAGTCGGCCAACGCCACGAACTCGGCCTCCGACCGCGCGGCCCTCGACCAGGAAGTGCAGCAGCGCCTGGCCGAGATCAACCGTATCGGTTCCCAGACTTCATTCAACGGCCAGAAGGTGCTGGACGGCAGCTTCGGCTCGGCTCAGTTCCAGGTCGGTGCGAACGTCGGCGAGACGATCGGCATCAACCTGACCACCGGCATGCGCGCCGACCAGATCGGCCAGATCGCCACGGCAACGGGCACCGCCGTCACGGGCAGCGCCTTTACCGACGGCGGCGTCACGATCGCGGTTGGGCAGTCGGCCGCTGTCGCCATTGGCGCCAGCACCGCCGGCACCCAGGCGGGCCAGACTGCCGACAGTGCCTATGCCAAGGTGAATGCGATCAACTCGGCAGGTGTCTCCGGCCTGACGGCCACCGCCACCAATGCCACGACGGGCACCTTCTCGACGATCGGCACGACCGGTGGCACGTCCACCTACAACCTGACGATCAACGGGACGGCGATCTACGCCGGCACCGACAACCTGGCGGCCGGCTCCTCGCTGTCGGCCTCGGATGTCGCGGCACAGATCAACCTGTTCTCCGCCCAGACCGGCGTTTCCGCCTCCGTGTCCGGCACCTCGATGACGCTGACGGCCGCCGACGGCCGGAACGTCGTGGTGGCCGAGACGCTGACGCAGGGCACCGGCGCCACGCTGACCGGTACCGGCATCGCGACGGCACAGGAAGGCACGCTGCGCGGCACGGTCACGCTGTCAGCCGCGGAGAACATCACGCTCGGTGGTGCCTACGCGGACGCCGGCTTTGCCAGCACGTCGATCGCGGTCGACACGACCACGCTCGCCAGCGTCAACGTGACCTCCGTCGCCAATGCCAACACCGCGATCCAGCGCAGCGATGCCGCCCTGGCTTCGGTGTCGTCACTGCGCAGCCAGCTCGGCGCAATCCAGAACCGTTTCGAGTCCACGATCTCGAACCTGAGCGCCGTCTCCGAGAACCTCTCTGCTTCCCGGAGCCGGATCCAGGACTCCGATTTCGCGGCCGAGACGGCCTCGCTGACCAAGGCGCAGATCCTGCAGCAGGCCGGTGTCGCCGTGTTGGCCCAGGCCAACGCGGTGCCGCAGACGGTGCTGGGCCTGTTCCGTTAAGCCCACGCACGACAAGACCAAGGCGGGTGGCCGGCGCAAGCCGGCCAC
>CAZMVP010000017.1:0-15400 GCA_964569355.1 uncultured Chromatiaceae bacterium
GCTTCCGCCACCGCACTGATGACGAGCCCCGCCAGGCTGTGTCCCACGAGCACCGCCGGTTCATCGCAGCCGGCCACCACCGTCCCGATGCGCTCGACATAGCGGGCCAGGGTCTGGATGTGCGGTGACGCCGGGTCATCGCCGTGGCCGGGCAGGTCGGGCGCCAGCACCCGATGGCCCTCGAGTTCCAGCAGCGGGACGACATGCCGCCAGCACCAGCTGCCATGCCATGCGCCATGTACCAGGACTATAGTTGCCATCGCCGGATCCGCCCGCTGCCGGGAGCGGTGAAGGGTTCATTCTCACGGGTGTCACTGGCGGAGGGCAAATCATGAAACTCTATTTCAGTCCGGGCGCCTGCTCGCTGGCCTCGCACATCGCGTTGCGCGAGGCGGGTCTGCCGTTTGAACTCGTCAAGACCAACGTCCGTGACCAGACCACCAGTGACGGCGGAAGCTTCACGACGATCAATCCCAAGGGCTACGTGCCGGCGCTGGGGCTGGATGATGGCGAGGTCCTGAGCGAAGGGGCGGCGATCCTGCAGTACATCGCGGATCGGAAGCCGGCGGCCAGGCTGGCGCCACCGTCCGGCACGATGCCGCACTACCATCTGCTCGAGTGGCTGAACTTCATCGTGTCGGAACTGCACAAGGGCTTCGGCCCGCTGCTGCGGCCGGGCGCGGACGAGGCGGGCAAGGCTGCGGCGCGCGAGCGGCTTGGCAAGCGCTTTGCCTACACCGCAAATCACCTGGCGAGCCGGCAGTACCTCGTGGGCGATCATTTCACGGTGGCCGATGCCTACCTGTACACGGTGCTGACCTGGACGAAACTTTCCGGCATCGATCTCTCGACGTGGCCGGTGCTGGTTGCCTACCGCGACCGGATCCAGCAGCGGCCGGCCGTGCAGGCGGCCCGCAGCGCCGAGGGGCTGGCGACCTGATGCGCTGATTTCCCGACGATTGATGCGGCGACCTGTCTGCGTCCAACTGCAACGTGCCGGATCGGTTCAGAGCGGGGTGGTCCATGGCTTGGGAGAGGTGGTTTCGCGGCAGGTGGCTGCGATCCGGCAACGCGATCGCCGCCGCTCCCGCCCCGTGCCTCGCGAGCGCCCGGCCCCGCCTGGCCGTCCGTCCGTTTGCCGGCATGGGTCGTGTGCTGGCGCCACTGGCCTGGTTTGCGTTGATGGCGCTCGTCGTGCTGCAGGTGAGCCGGTTGGGGCTCATCTGGCTGCATGCCGACCACCTGGAGCAACCGGGCGCCACCCTCGAGGTGCTGCGTACCGGCCTGCGCTTCGATCTGGTCATCATTGCCTACACGTGCATCCTGCCGCTGCTCGCCACGCTGCTGCTGCCGGGCGTGGTGCTGCGCAGCCGTGCCTGGGCGATCGCGCTCACCACCTGGTTCTGCGCCTGGTTCATGGTGCTGGTCTTCAATGAAGCCGCGACGCCCTCGTTCATGACGGAATTCGGCGTGCGGCCGAACCAGATCTACGTGCAATACCTCGACACGCCGGGCCTCGTGCTGCAGACGATCTGGGGGAGCTACCGGCTGAGCCTGCTCCTGGGCCTGGCCTTGACCGCCATGGCGGGGGTGGCGGCGGTGCAGATCCTCGGGCGCGCCAGCGCGCGGCTGGCCGGCTTGCCCGCGGCCACGCCCACCCCGGCCGGCCGTGTCCTCCTGCTGTTGCCGCTGCTCGTGGTTCTCGGCTACGCGGCCCGCGGCAGCCTGGGGCATCGGCCGATCGGCCCCAGCGCCGCGGCACTGACCAACGACCAGACGGCCAACGACCTGGCGTTGAACTCCACCTACTCGATGGCCTACAGCATCCGGCAGATCCTGCATGCGCAAAAGGCACTGCGGGGCTATGGCCACCTGCCCACGCCCGAAGTGCTGGCCCGAGTCCGGACCGGGATGCAGGTGCCGGCGGCGGCATTCACCAACCCGAAGCTGCCGATGGATCACCTGCTGGTGCCCACGGCGCGCCCCGGCAACCGGCGCAACCTCGTGATCCTGCTGCAGGAGAGCCTGGGTGCCGAATACTTCGCGAGCCTCGGTGGCGAGCCGGTGGCGCAGGAACTGGAGAAATGGCGCACCCGCAGCTTCTGGTTCGACCACCTCTACGCCAGCGGCACCCGCTCGGCGCGCGGCATCGAGGCCGTGGTCACCGGCTTCCTGCCCACGAGGACGAGCAGCATCATCAAGCTGGGTGGCGCCCAGCATGATTTCTACACGCTGGCCCGGACGCTGAAGGCGCAGGGCTATCGCACCGAATTCATCTACGGCGGCGACGCGCGCTTCGACAACATGAAGCGCTTCTTCCTCAACAACGGCTTCGATCGCGTGATCGACCAGCACGACCTGCAGTCGACGGCCAGGTTCACGACGACCTGGGGCGTGTCCGACGAGGATCTCTATGCCCGGGTGGACGAGGAGCTGCGCCAGCATGCCGCCGCCGGCCAGCCGTTCTTCACGCTGGTGTTCAGCACCTCCAACCACCCGCCCTACGATTTTCCCGATGGCCGGATCGCGCTCTACGAGAAACCGAAGCGGACCCGCCACAATGCGGCCCGCTATGCGGATTTCGCGGTCGGCCAGTTCCTTAAGCAGGCCACCCGGTCGCCGTACTGGTCCAATACGGTATTCACGCTGGCCGCCGACCATGCCAGCCGGACCATCGGACCGCAGCTCGTGCCGGTGTTTGCCTTCCACATTCCGGGCTTCATCACCGGCGGGCCGGTGGAGCCCCGCATCGTGACGCGGATCGCCGGCCAGATCGACCTGCTGCCGACCGCGCTCTCGCTGATGGGCGTCGAGGCGACGCTGCCGGCCCCCGGCATCGACCAGAGTCGCACGGACCTCGTCGGGCCGGGGCAGGCCATCATGCAGTTCCACGACAACGAGGCCTACCGCGTGGGTGACCGCGTGGCCGTGCTCGAGCCGCGCCAGCCGGTCCGGCAGTTCCAGGTGGTCGGCGACGACTTGAAGCCGGTGCCCGTGGATCCGGATTTCGCCAGGGACGCCCTGGCCTATTCCCGGCTGCCGATCATCGCCTACGAGCAGGACTGGTATCGCTGACTCGGCAGTGGCCGGCCGCGTCGCTTAAGATCGCGGCCATGCCAGACGTCGTCCCGGAATCGTGTCCCGAGCGCTTCATGCGCCTGTGCGGGCTTAGCAGCTATGCCGCCGACATCATCAGCCGCTATCCCGCGCTGGTTGCCGGGCTCGAGGCCAGTGGCCGGCTGCAACGATCGGCGGCCACGGGTGAGCTCCGGCACGAACTCGAAGCCTTCCTGGCCGGCGCCACGATCGGTGATGTCACCCCGGCCGCCGCCGAACAGGCATTCCTGCAGCGCCTGCGCTGGTTTCGCCACCGCGAATTGCTGCGGATCATGTGGCGCGACCAGGAGGCGGCGGTCGATGTCGCCGAATCGCTCCGCGACCTGTCGGACCTGGCCGATGCGGCCATCAATGCCGCGCTGGCATTTGCGCGGGAATCCCTGAAGGCGCGCCATGGCGAGCCGCGCACGGCATCGGGCGAGCCCTGCGGCATCGGCATCGTCGCGATGGGCAAGCTCGGCGGCCATGAGCTCAATTTTTCCTCCGACGTGGACCTCGTGTTCGTCTATGGCGAGGCCGGCGAGACCAGCGGCAGCCGGCCGGTCAGCAACGAGGAATATTTCCGGCTGCTCTCCCAGCGGGTCATCGATGCCTTGAGCCGCAACACGCCGGACGGTTTTGTCTACCGGGTCGATGTCCGCCTGCGGCCCTTCGGCACGGCAGGGCCGCTTGCGGTGAGCCTGTCGACGCTCGAGAACTACCTCGTGAAGCACGGTCGCGACTGGGAGCGCTACGCCTGGATCAAGGCCCGCGTGGTCAATGACTGGGACGAGAGCGACACGCTCTACCGCGACGTGCTGCGGCCCTTCGTCTATCGGCGCTACCTCGACTACGGGGTGTTCAGCTCGCTGCGCGACATGAAGGCGCTGATCGAGGCGGAAGTCGCCCGCAAGGAATTCCGCGACAACCTGAAGCTGGGTCCCGGCGGCATCCGCGAGATCGAGTTCATCGTGCAGGCCCTGCAGCTCGTTCGCGGTGGCACGGTGGCGGCCTTGCGCGAGCGGCAACTGCTGAAGGCGCTGCCGGCCCTGGTGCAGGCAGGCTGCCTGCCGGCCGGCGACGCGGCGGAGCTCGAGGCCAGCTATCGCTTCCTGCGGCTGGCCGAAAACCGCTTGCAGGCCCAGCGGGACCACCAGACCCACGACCTGCCCGCGGACCCGGCCGATCGCGAAAGGCTGGCAGCGGCCATGGCCGGCGACCTGATGACTGGTGATCCGGGCGCAGGCGCGCCGCCTGCCTGGCCCGGCTTCGTTGCCCGGCTGAACCAGCATCGCAACGTGGTCTCGCGCCACTTCCGGGACATCGTGTTCCGCGGGGTCGGCCCGGCGGATGGCGCGCAGGCCGATCCGGCGGCAGCCCCGGAACCGGACGACGCGCTGGCTGAGGTCTGGCTGGCGCAAGCGCGCGCCGAGGCCCGCGTCGAGGTCCGCGCCGAGGCCGAACCGAAGGAGCAGCTTGAACGACTGGCAGCCGCCGGCTTCGACGATCCGCCGGCCATCCTCGAGCGGATCGTCCGGCTGCACGAGGGTGGACTGCCCGGCCGGCTCGGCCAGCAGGGACGCCAGCGGCTTGACGTGCTGGTGCCGGCCCTGCTCAAGGCCGCGAGCCACCAGGCGAATCCGGCCGCCGCGCTCGATGGCCTGATCCTCGTGCTCGAAGCGATCGGCCGGCGCTCGGCCTACTTCGCGTTGCTGAACGAAAACCCGCAGGCGCTGCAGCGGCTGGTGAGCATCTGCGGTTCGAGCCGGTTCCTTGCCGGGCTGGTCGCCACCCATCCGCTGCTGATGGACGAACTGCTGGATCCGAGGATCTTCGAACAGGCGCCGTCACGCGAGGAGCTGGCCGCCGACCTCGCGACGCGGCTCGCGGCCGTGCCGGCGGATGATGCCGCCGGGCAGTTCGAGGCCCGGCTCGAGGCCGTGCGGAACTTCCAGCAGGCCGGGATCTTCCGCGTGGCCGTGGTCGATCTCTCCGGCGTGCTGCCGCTGATGAAGGTCAGCGACCGGCTGACCGACATCGCCGAACTCGTGCTGGAAGCAGCACTGTCGCTGGCCCGGGAGGAGCTCGCGATCCGCCATGGCACGCCCTCCTGCGTGGTGGACGGGCAGGCGCGGCCCGCACGCTTCGCGATCGTCGCCTACGGCAAGCTCGGCGGCCTGGAGCTGGGCTACGGCTCGGACCTGGACCTCGTGTTCGTCAACGACTCACAGGGCGAGCAGCAGCAGACCGACGGCGCGCAGCCGCTCGACAACCCGACCTACTTCGCCCGGCTGACGCGCCGGATCATCAGCATCCTGACGATGCACACGACCTCGGGCAAGTTGTACGAGGTGGACATCCGGCTGCGGCCGAGCGGCGAATCCGGCCTGCTGGTCTCGAGCCTCGCGGCGCTGGACATCTACCAGCGCGACCATGCCTGGACCTGGGAGCACCAGGCCCTGCTGCGCAGCCGGGCGGTGGCCGGCGATGCCGATGTCAGGGCCGGCTTCGAGACCCTGCGCACCCACGCCCTGACCCATTACGTGCGCGAGGACAGCCTGGCGAAGGAGGTCGTGGCGATGCGCCAGCGCATGCGCGACGAGCTGTCGCGAGGCACGGACGAGCTCATGGACGTCAAGCAGGACCCCGGCGGCATCACCGACCTCGAGTTCCTGGTCCAGTACCTGGTGCTGCGGCATGCGCGCCGGATTCCCGACCTCGTGCGCTGGTCCGACAACATCCGGCAGCTGGAATCACTGGCCGACCACGGCATCCTGGCGCCGGCAGCGGCGGCCGAACTGGCCGACACCTATCGCGATTACCGCAAGCGCATGCACCACCTGAACCTGGCGGGCCAGCCGGGCCTGCTGCCGCGCGCCGGCCTCGAGGCCCAGGTGGCCACCGTGGCGCGGCACTGGGAGGCGGTGTTCTATACTGCCGGGCCCGCAGCCGCCGAATAGACAGCCATGGCCACCCGCCCCCGATCCACCGTCACGCTGATCCAGCCGAATGCCGAGCATCACTACCACGTCACGCGCGCGGACCTGCCCCTGTCCTGCCCGATGCCCGGCATGTACCTGTGGAACTCGCATCCGAAGGTCTACCTGTCGCTGGAACGCAGCGGCAAGGTCACCTGTCCCTACTGTGGCGCCAACTACACGCTGACGGACCCGCGCTGACGGCCCGGCCGTGACGGGCCCGCTCACGCACTTGAACCTCGCGCCGGGCTTCCGCGGCGGCGAGCGCCAGACGGAGTTGCTGATGCGGGGCCTGGCGGGGCTGGGCTTCAGCCAACGACTGGTGGCGCGCCGGGGCGGACTGCTGGCCGGGCGTTGCAGCGACATCCCGGGGCTTGTGATCAGGGAGGCCGGCTTCGGCGTGGCCGGGGCCTGTCGGGCCCTGCAGGGTGCCGGCCTCGTGCACAGCCACGAAGGGCGTGGCGTGCAGGCTGCCTGGCTGGGACATTCAAGCGGCGGCGCGCCATACCTCATCACCCGCCGGGTGCAGAAGGGACCACGCCAGTCCTGGCTGAACCGGCGGATGTACCGCTCCGCGGCCGTGGTGGTCGCGATCTCCGAAGCGATCCGCGTGTCGCTCGCCCGGCTCGACGCCCGGTTGCCGACGCTCGTGATCCCGAGCGCCAGCGCCGGCCTGCCGGTCCGGCTCGGCAACGTGGAGCGGTTGCGGGCCAGCTTCGGTGGTGAATTCGTGATCGGCCACGTGGGTGCGCTGGATGATTCGCACAAGGGCCAGTTGCAGATCATCCGGCTGGCGCGCGACTGGCAGGCCACGCGCCCTGGCCTGCGATTCGTGCTGGTCGGGGCCGGGCGTGATGAAGCCTTGTTGCGCGAGGCGGCACGGGGCCTCGACAACGTGCTGTTCACGGGCGAAGTCGCCAACGTCGGCGACTATCTGGCCGCCTTCGACATCTTTGTCTACCCTTCCCGGCATGAAGGGCTGGGGTCGATCCTGCTGGATGCGCTGGATGCCGGTTTGCCGGTGGTGGCCACGGCGGTTGGGGGCATTCCGGAAGTGATCACCGACGGCGCGAACGGGCAGCTGGTGGCGCCGGATGACGGCGCGGCGTTTGCCGCCGCGGTGGCAACCTTCGTCGATGATGCGGGCCTGCGGGCGCGCGTGGCGGCGGCCAACCGGCAGAAGGCCCGGCAGTTTTCCGCGGCCGTGATGACGGGCCGCTATGAGCGGCTGTACCGGGAACTGGCCGCCCGGCCGGGCGTTTCGCTGAACCTGCCATCGAGGTCCGATCCATGATCATCGTCACCGGCGGCGCCGGTTTCATCGGCAGCAATCTCGTGCGGGCCCTGAACCAGGCGGGACGCACCGACCTGCTCGTGGTCGATGACCTGCGCGATGCGCACAAGATCCTGAACCTGCGCGACTGCCGGATCGCCGATTACATCGACATGCACGAGTTCACGACCCGCATGGCCGCCGATGAGGACTTCGCCGCGAAGCTGGAGGTCATCTTCCACCAGGGAGCCTGCACGGACACCACCGAGTGGAACGGTCTCTTGATGATGCGGACCAATTACGATTTCTCCCGCCATCTGCTGCGGTATGCGACCAGCCGGCGGGTGCCGCTGATCTATGCGTCATCGGCCTCGGTGTACGGTGCAGGCCGCGAGTTCCGCGTGAGCGAGGAATGCGAGCGGCCGATCAACGTCTATGCCTTCTCCAAGCTGATGTTCGACCGGCACGTGCGCCAGCAGGCGGCCGGCTTCCGCTCGCCGGTCATCGGCTTCCGCTATTTCAACGTCTATGGGCCGGGCGAGGCGCACAAGGGCCGGATGGCGAGCGTGATCCACCACTTTCGCGAACAGTTGCAGGCCGGCGACGAGATCCGGCTCTTCCGCGGCTGCGGCGGCTTCGGCGATGGTGAACAGCGACGCGACTTCATCCATGTCGACGACATCGTGGCCGCGAACCTCTGGGCCTGGGAGGCCGGAGGCAAGTCGGGCATCCACAACCTCGGCACCGGTGCTGCGCGGAGCTTCAACGATGTGGCCGGGGCCGTGCTCCAGTGGCATGGCCGCGGGCGGATCACCTACATCCCGTTCCCGGAACAGCTGGCCGGGAGCTACCAGAGTTTCACGGAGGCCGATCTCTCCGGGTTGCGCGCGGCCGGTTACGACGCTGCCTTCATCCCGATCGAAGTGGGCGTGCCGCGGTACCTGGACGCGCTGCAAGCGGGTTAGGCGAATGGGCGGGACGCTCGTCATCGGGCCGGCCTGGGTCGGCGACATGGTCATGGCACAGGCGTTGTTCGCGCTGTTGCGTGGCGGAGCCCCCGACGAGCCGATCGACGTGGTCGGGCCGCCATGGTCCGTGCCGCTGGTCGCGCGGATGCCGGAGGTACGCCGCGGGATTCCGCTGGCAGTCGGGCACGGCGAGTGGGCCTTCGGCGCGCGCCGCGCGCTGGGACTCGCGTTGCGGGGCGAGCACTACGACCGGGCCATCATCCTGCCGCGGTCGTTCAAGTCGGCCGTCGTGCCCTGGGCAGCCCGGATCCCGGTGCGGACCGGCTTCGCGGGCGAGGGGCGGAGCGTGCTGCTCACCGATCCGCGCCGGCTGGACCGCGAACGGCTCAACCAGACGGTCAAGCGGTTGCTCGCCCTGGGCCTCCCGCGCGATGCACCGGTGCCCAAGCCGGTGTCGCCGGTCTTGCGCGTGGATGCGGCCAATCGGCAGCAGCTCATCGACCGCTTTGGCCTCGGGGCGCAATCGGCCATTGCGCTGATGCCCGGGGCGGCCTTCGGCCCGGCGAAGCAATGGCCGGTGGAATATTTCCGGACGCTCGCCACCTTGCTGCTCGAGGCTGGCCATGCGGTGTGGGTGCTCGGATCGGCAGCCGAACGGTCGCTTGGCGAGACCATCTGTGCCGGCCTGCCGGCCATGAACCTGTGCGGCGAGACCCGGCTGGAGGATACCGTCGACCTGCTGTCGGCGGCCCGGGTGGCCGTCACCAACGACTCCGGGTTGATGCATGTGGCGGCAGCGGCCGGCACCCATGTGGTTGCGCTCTACGGCAGCAGTTCGCCCGAATTCACGCCACCGCTCACGACGCACCGGACCATCCTCTACCTCGGCCTCGATTGCAGTCCCTGCTTCAAGCGCACCTGCCCGCTCGGGCACCTGAACTGCCTGCGCGAGATCTCTCCCGCCACCGTCTCCGCCACCGTCAAGACCATCCTCGAAGGTACCGGGTTCCAGAAAGCCTAGGTTTGCCGGGGCACTGGCGAGGCTAGCCCCTTTGCAGTCCGGTACCAGCCTTCGTGGCCTTGAGGATGTTGAGGGGAGCGAGCCCGGGGAAGTGGGCATTGGCAAGCGGCGTGAGCGCAGTCCAGATGAAGCAGTGCTGGCCGGACACGCAGCCATGGCTCACGCCGTCGGCAAAGACCATCCAGGCCGAGTACGGGGCAAAGCGCATCTCGACATGGTGTTCCATGTCGTTCTGGAATTCGGCCGACTCCTTCAGGAAGTCGTGGAAGCGCTTCATCGCGCGATCGTAGGGGCTGGTGTCCAGCACCTTGGCGAGCGGCACGAGGATGCCGACCCCCCGGAGCAGCGCGCTCAGCAGCTCATCGAGGGCATTCCTGTCGAGGCGACCCACGCGGCCACCGGGTCCCGTGAACCCGGCCTGTGCCGCGTACCGGCCGAAGACCGCTTCGAAACTGCCCTTGCTGGCCCAGACGCGATCGCGATCGGGGTTCACGTTGACGAGGAAACGCAGGATGCGGTTGCCATTGGTTGCGCCATAGGCTCCGGCATCCACGTGGATCAGCTCGCTCGCCTTGCGCGCATCGATCGCGCGCCCGGCTTCTTCCATCGGACGGAAGCTGCAGGTGCCGATGTCCGCATCGCGCAGCAGGTCCGGCATCGAGCGCCGGGTCCAGTCCGCGATGGCCGTGCGCAGGCCGGTGAGCGCGCGGTAGGTCGCCGGATACAGTGGCGACTTCCGGTCGAGGCCACGGACCGAGTCCGCCTCCGGGTGGTAGCTGACGTTCTTGCGGGTGATGGCGCCGGGGAGCTGGCCGCGCAGGATGTCGAGATCCGCCTCATCCGGCAGCGGCACCGGGCACTGCGGCAGGTACACGATCCCGCCTCGTTCCAGCACGTCGGACAGGTCGCGTGGCCCGGCGGTCGCCAGGCGCTCTTTGTCGAAAGTTTCCAGCACGTGATGCTCCGGCGACTAGTGTCGGTGATCCGGCATCGACGCTGCAACGGGCGGCAGCTCCCGATCCGGCTTGAGCCGGCCATCCAGCACGGCATCCACGCGGTCCACGACCTCGGCCACGCCGATCAGGTCCATCGCGCCCGGATCGCGCACGCGCTCACCCCAGCGCAACGCGGCAACCGGCTTGCCGAACTCGCGCATGACCGCTTCCGGATAGTGATCCACCACGAGCTGCTGGCTGAAATAGGGCCCGGTCCGATGCCGGTTCGACGTGGCATACAGCCCGACCACCGGCGTGCCGGCTGCGGTTGCCATGTGCGCCGGTCCCGAATCCGGACAGACCAGCAGGTCGGCAGCCTCGATGATCGCGAACAGTTCCTTCAACCGCGTCCCGCCGATCAGGTTGACGAGCGATGCATTGCCGATGGCTGCCTCGATGTCGGTGCCATAGCGCTTCTCGATGTCGGTAGGTCCGCCGGTGAGCACCACGCGCGCACCGCGAGCACCGATCAGGTGGCGAATGAGTTCGATGTAGTTGCCCACGCTCCAGTTCCGGTAGTTGCGGAAGCGCTGGCTCGAGCAGGGGCTGATCACGCACAGGGGGCGCGGGCCCGAAGCAAGGTCGGCAGCCAGTGCGTGATCGTCGGGAGACAGCGCGAAATCCCAGCGGATCCGGCGCTGCCGGATGCCGAGGGCCTCGGCAAAGCCGAACAATCCGTCCATCACGTGCTGGGACGGCGTGGGTGCGATCTTCCGGTTGGTGAACAACCACTGGTAGTCACGGGCCCGCGCGCGATCAAAGCCCAGCCGGGTGTCGGCCCGCACCACCCGGCTGACGAGGTTGGCGCGCATCGAGGCATGCATGTGGAGCAACACCGGGAAGCGACGCGCCGAAAGTTGCCGCCGGATGCGCGCGAGGCTCGCCCGGGGGTTGCGTTTGTCGAAGGTGATAAACTCGATGCCGGACGCGCCCTCGAGCAGGCCATGTTCCGTGCGGCCGATGATCCACGTGATCGGCGTGTCCGGCCAGGCCGCCTGCAGGGTGCGCACCACGGGCAGCGTGTGGCAGCAGTCGCCGATCGCCGACAGGCGGATCAGGCACAGCGCAGCGGGCGCCGGTGGCAGGGGGGCGGCGGGCGGCGTGACAGGTTGCGATTGATCCATCACCGGCACATCGCCCACGACACAACAAGCAGGCCAGCAGTCACCACCGGGCGGCATCCACCTTGGCGGAAAGCATCGTGAGACAGGGCGGGACGGGCATCCTGTACGAGGATACCGTGCTTCGCGAACCGGAGCCGGCACTCTTTGCCGCGACGACCTGGGCCGATGCGCCGGTTGCCCCCGGCTATTCCGGGGGGCGTGGCGCCACGCGCTTCATCGGACACGAGGGCCGGCAGTGGGTGCTCCGCCACTATCACCGCGGCGGGATCGTCGGCCGGCTGCTGAACGACCAGTTCCTGTGGCTCGGCGAGGCGCGCACCCGCTGCTTCCGGGAATGGCGGCTGCTGGCACGACTCGGGGAGCTGGGCCTGCCCGCACCGGTGCCGGTCGCGGCGCACTATCGCCGCAGTCCGCCCGGGTATTACGTCGCCGACCTGGTGACGGCCAGGATCCCGGATGTGGAGCCCTTGTCCAGCCGGCTCGCGCGCACGACGCCCGGTGCCGGTGTCTGGCAGGCCGTGGGCCGTTGCATTGCCGAGTTCCATCGGGCCGGTGTCTATCACGCCGACTTGACCGCCCACAACCTGCAGATCGACGTGGCGGACCGGATTTTCCTGCTCGACTTCGATCGTGGCCGGATCCGGCATGACCGTCGTCCGTGGCGCGAGGCCACTCTCGCGCGGCTGCACCGGTCGCTGACCAAGATCAGCGCGCCGGGGCCGGCTTCGCCGACCGTGACGTTCGGCGAGCGGCAATGGCGGTGGCTGCTGGAAGGCTATGCCGCCGGCGGCGGATCCGTGGCGCCAGCGTAGGGATCCGGCAGCGGCGCCGGTCGTCCCTTGAAGCGCCGGTGGATCCAGAAATACTGCTCGGGCACCTGCCGGATGTGCTTCTCCAGCAGTTCGTTGATCCGCCGCGCATCCTCCACGGGGCTTTCGCCCGGGAAGCCGGCCACGGGCGGCAGGATCTCCAGCACGTAGCGGCCCCATCGTGTGCGTTGGCGTGTGCGTTGGCGTGTGCGTTGGCGTGCTCCCTGGGCTGCACCGGGGCCGGCCATGTCGTCGCGAAGCCTGGTCGGCATCAGCGGCACGACCACCGCATCGGCCAGCCGCACGATCTCGGTCAGCGCGGTGGTGGTCATGGCCGGCTCGCCGAAGAATGGCACCAGCGCGCTCATGGCCCGGCGATGGCTCTGGTCCGGCGCATACCACACCGGGATCCCGTTGCGCAGCGTGCGGATCATCCGCCGCATGCTCTGCTTGGGGATCAGGATGCTGGCGGACCGGCCGCGGACCCGCCGCAGGATCTCGTCGATCATGGGATCCTTGCTGGGCCGATAGAGTACCGCCAGCGTCGGATGCCGCAATTTCATCACGCGGCCCGTGAGCTCCTGGGAGGCAAAGTGCCCGGTCAGCAGCACGACCCGGCGGCCCGTGGCAAGCGCCGCCTCGAGATGCTCCTCGCCAACGAGTTCCACATGCCGCTCGATGAAGGCATCGCTGCCCCACCATGCCAGGCCCTGTTCCATGACCGTCATGCCGAGAGACTCGAAATGACGCCGAAGCAGTTCCTGCCGGTCGGCGGCCGACTGCTCGGGAAAGCACAGCGCCAGGTTCACCGCGGCGATGCGCCGGCGCCCGGGCAGCAGCCAGTAGAGCAGGCGCCCCAGTCCCCGGCCGAGCGCGAGCTGGCCGCGCACCGGCAGGAGCGAAGCCAGCCTGAGGACGCCGATGCCGATCCACACCGGCCAATGGCGCGGCTGCCAGAAGCGGGCCAGCGACGCCGTCCGGGCGGCTTCATCGGGGCCGGCATCGCGCCGGTTCCCGGGGCTGTCAGGCGCCGGCTGCATTGCGTCTGGTGGCGGGGTGCGCCCTCTTGAAACGAAGGGGCAATAGTCCCATAGAATGCCGGGAAACTGCCCCCTGGAGATTGTTCGTGAAGCGGATCCTTCTGTACCTGGCGACCAACATCGCGGTGCTCGCGGTGCTGTCGGTGACCATGCGGCTGCTCGGCGTCGACACCTATCTCGCCAGCACCGGGCAGAACCTCGGCGGCCTGCTCATCTTCTCGGCCGTGCTCGGCTTCGCAGGCTCGCTGATCTCGCTCGCGATGTCGAAATTCATCGCCAAGCGCTCCACCGGCGCCCGGGTCATCACCCAGCCCGGCAATGCCGATGAATCGTGGCTGGTCGCGACCGTCCAGCGCCTGGCGAACCAGGCCGGCATCGGCATGCCGGAGGTCGCCATCTATGACTCGCCGGACGTCAATGCCTTTGCCACCGGTGCCCGCCGGGATGCCGCGCTCGTTGCCGTGAGCACCGGCCTCCTGCGCAGCATGGAGCGGCACGAGGTCGAGGCCGTGCTCGGCCACGAGATCACCCACGTCGCCAATGGCGACATGGTCACGCTGACGTTGATCCAGGGCGTCGTGAACACGTTCGTGATCTTCCTGTCCCGGATCATCGGCCGGATCGTCGACCAGGTGGTGTTCCGCAGCGAACGCGACAACGGCCCCGGTTTCTTCATCACGGTGATCGTCGCGCAGATCATCCTCGGCATCCTGGCGAGCGTCATCGTGGCGTGGTTCTCGCGACAGCGGGAGTTCCGCGCCGATGCTGGCGGTGCCCGGCTTGCCGGCCGTTCGTACATGGTGGCGGCCCTGCAGCGCCTGCAGCGGGTGCACGAGCCGTCCGCCCTGCCGGATGCGATGAAGGCCTTCGGGATCTCCGGTGGCGTCAGCCGCTTCGGCCGGCTGTTCATGAGCCATCCGCCGCTCGAGGAACGGATCGCCGCCCTGCAGGCCGGCACGAACCCCGGGACGAGCCCTGGCGCGAGTCGCTGACGACCCTGCCGGCCGGGATCTACTCCGGCCGTTCGTCGACCTCGGGGCTTGCGGTCGTGCCGGTCGGATCGGCGGCCGAGTCGTCCGGCGTGAGCGGTCTCGGCGGCGGCTCCAGGGTGGCGTGCAGCGAGCCGTGGTTGTCCGTGTCCCCCTCGATGCCCAGGTGGAACGTGGCAAAGCCCGGCATCACCACCTGGTTCAGCGCCATGCCCACGATCCGGCCATTGACCGGCGCGTAGATCAGGAACTGTTCGTTGGTGATGGGGTCGGTCACCGTGCCGAGGATGTCTCCGGCGGACACGAGCTGGCCCAGGCGGGCCAGCGAGAACAGGATGCCGCCGTAGTCGGACCGCACCCAGGTGGAGCGGTAGTAGACGGGGCGTGGGGCCTTCAGCACATTCACCCGGTTGACGATCTGCATCGCATCGAGCAGCCAGACGATTGCGGCGGTGCCCTCGCGGACCTGGCTGGACTGCAGCCGGCCCGGTTCGCCAGCCTCCAGGGTCACGGCGGGGATCCCCGCGTCGGTGGCGGCCCTGCGCAGCGTGCCGGGCGTGCCGGCGCTGTGCAGCACCATGAGCGCGCCGATGCCGTCGGCGAAGGCGCGGACCCTGGGCTTGCGCAGGTCGGCACGGAGCTGCGGGATGTTGGTGCGGCTGAGCGATCCCGTATGGATGTCCACCAGGCCATCGCAGTGGCGGATGATGCCGTCGAACAGTGACGCGGCGATCCGCGAGGCGGAACTGCCGGCGGGATTGCCGGGAAAGTAGCGGTTCAGGTCGCGGCGATCCGGCAGGTAGCGCGAGCCGCGGCGGAAGCCCTGCAGGTTGACGATCGGAATGCCGACCACGGCGCCCTTGACCCGCCGCGGGTCCAGGTCCTGCATCACGCGCCGGACGATTTCGATGCCGTTCAATTCGTCGCCATGGACGGCGGCCGTCAGGCACAGCGTGGGACCCCGCCCCACGCCGTTGACCACGAGTACCGGCGAATCGCCGGAGGTGTCATCGAAGGATTGTCCGGACGACCAGATCAGGCGTCGGCTGGTACCCGGCGCAATGGCCTCACCGAGCAGGTGCAGGGTGCCGGGCGCGTCGGCGGAAG
>CAZMVP010000017.1:15500-21907 GCA_964569355.1 uncultured Chromatiaceae bacterium
CGTATCAGCGGCTGCATGTCCGTCCGCTGCATCAGGCGATGGACCTGGCGAGTACCAATGAGAACTGGATTGAACAACTCCGATTGCCGATTTGCCGCCCGCCCGTTGCGGATCCTGCTGGCCGGCATTGCCACTGCCGTCGTGGTCATGGTTCCACCGGCAACGCAGGCGGCAACCGGGGCCGGGGCCGGGGCCGTGGCCGGGGAATTGCCGCGCCCGAAGGGCCTGGAACCGGACATCGCGTTCTGGCGGCAGATCTTCGCCGAGGTTTCCACCGACGAGGCGTTGATCCACGATGATCGATATCTCGACATCGTCTACGAAAAGGTTGACCTGTCCGGTGCCCGGACCGATCGGGCCCGGCAACACCGGCTGGATGCCGCCAAGGCTCGCTACGCCACGATCCTCAAGCGCCTGGCCGGTGGCGACCGCCAGGGCCTCGATGCCGACGAGCGGCGGGTGCTGGATCTCTGGGCCGGGCATGCCAGCTCGTCGGAGCTCAGGGCAGCCGCCGGCCGGGTTCGTGTCCAGCAGGGCCTGGCGGATCGCTACCGCGAGGGCCTGATCCGCTCCGGCCGCTGGGAGGTGCATATCCGGGAGACGCTGCAGGAGCATGGCGTCCCCGCGGCCCTGGCGTCGCTGCCGCACGTGGAGTCATCGTTCAATCCCGAGGCACGCTCCAGCGCCGGTGCCGCCGGGCTCTGGCAGTTCACCGTCGGCACGGGCCGGCGGTTCATGCGCATCGACGGCGCGGTGGATGAACGTCGCGATCCCTACCGGTCCAGCGAGGCTGCCGCACGGCTGCTCAAGGCCAACTACGACAACCTGGATTCCTGGCCGCTGGCCATCACGGCCTACAACCACGGTGTCGGCGGGATGCGCCGGGCCATGCGGGCCCTCGGCACCGACCGGATCGAAGCCATCATGCGCAACTACGATGGCCCGGCCTTCGGTTTCGCGTCACGGAACTTCTATGTGTCCTTCCTGGCCGCCGAAGAGGTGGAGCGATCCTCCGAGAAGTATTTCGGCAAGGTGGAGCGCGAGCCGGCCGAACAACTCACCGTGATCACGACGCCCGGTTACCTGAGTGCCCGGACCGTGGAAAAGGCCTTCGGCATTTCCGCGGAAACGCTGCAGGACTACAACCCGGCGCTGTTGCCGTCGATCTGGGCGGGCAAGAAGTACATTCCCAAGGGGCTCATCCTGCATTTGCCGGAGTCGCTGTCGCATGCGGAAGCCCGCGAGGTGCTGGCCGCAATTCCCGATTCGCAGGTGCAGGCAGCCCAGGCCCGGGATCCGGTGCCGCGTACCCACCGCGTGGGCCGCGGCGACACGGTGTCGGGGATCGCCGCCCGTTACGGCACCTCGGCAAGGGCGCTGGCGGAGCTCAACGGCCTGTCGAAGCGCAGCCTGATCCGGGTTGGCCAGGTGCTGAAGCTGCCCGGCAGCCGCGCCGGCGATTCGCCCGGCAAGGTCGCGCCGACGTCGTCCCGGGGCACCTACGTGGTGCGGCGGGGCGACAGCCTGTCGGTGATCGCGGCACGCACCGGAGTCCCGCAGCGTCGCCTGCTCGCGCTCAACGACCTCGACAACGCCAACCGGATCTATCCCGGCCAGCGCCTGAAGCTGACCGGCGGCGCCGAGGGCGGTTGATGAACGGGCGTTCGACAGGCGCTGCATCGCTGCTGGCGGCTCCGCTGCGGGCCGTGTTGCTGTTGCTGGTGATGGTCGGCGGCCCGTCGGCGGCCATTGCCTCGACCTTGCCGATGGCAGACCAGGTCGTCATCCACAAGGCCGAGCGCAAGCTCGTGCTCATGCGGGACAACGAGGTCCTGCGCACCTTCAGGATTGCGCTCGGCCTGTCGCCGAAGGGCGCCAAGGAGCGCGAAGGCGATTTCCGCACGCCGGAAGGCAACTACCGCGTCTCCGGGCGGCGTGCCAACAGCGATTATTTCCTGGCGCTGAAGGTCTCCTACCCCGGCCCCGAGGACCTGAAGCGGGCCGCCGCGGCCGGCGTATCGCCGGGCGGCCAGATCATGATCCATGGCCAGCCGAACCAGCCGAGCCGGCCGCTCGACTACTACGAGACCCACGACTGGACCAATGGCTGCATCGCGGTGTCGAACGCGGACATGGTGGACATCTGGCTGATGACGCCCGACAACACGCCGATCCAGATCCTGCCGTGATCCGTTATTCCGGCCATGAAGGGGCGCATCGCCCGGCATCGGGTGCCGGCAGCCCGGACGTTTCCCGGGGGCAGGTCGAGGTCATGCCGGAGGGCTCGCTGGAGCTCCTGTCCCAGCACGAAGTCAACCGGCTGCGCAGTTCGGGGGAGGGCGGCCAGCACGAGATCCTGCGGCGTTGTGCGCTGGCGGTCCTCAATTCGGGCAATGCCACCGACGACACGCGTGAACTGCTCGAGCAGTTCCGCAGCTTCGACATCAACATCATCCAGCAGGACCGCGGCATCAAGCTGGCCCTGGTCGACGCCCCGGCCACTGCCTTCGTCGAAGGCGAGATGATCAGGGGTATCCGGGAGCTGCTGTTCTCGGTGCTCCGCGACATCATCTACATCAACAGCGAGTTCACCGGCCGTGGCCAGTTCGACCTCGAGTCCAGCCACGGCATCAGCAATGCGGTGTTCCACGTGCTGCGCAATGCCGGCGTGCTGAAACTCGGCAACGATCCCAACCTCGTGGTCTGCTGGGGCGGGCACTCCATCGGTCGCGACGAGTACGACTACACGAAGCAGGTCGGCTACGAGCTGGGCCTGCGCAAGCTCAACGTCTGCACCGGCTGCGGCGCCGGCGCCATGAAGGGGCCCATGAAGGGGGCCACCATCGGACATGCGAAGCAGCGCATCAGGAACGGCCGCTACATCGGCCTGACCGAACCCGGGATCATCGCCGCCGAGTCGCCCAATCCGATCGTCAACGAGCTCGTGATCATGCCGGACATGGAGAAGCGGCTCGAGGCCTTCGTGCGGGTGGCGCACGCGATCGTCATCTTCCCGGGCGGCGTCGGCACCGCCGAGGAAATCCTGTTCCTGCTCGGCATCCTGCTGCACCCGGACAATGCCGACATCCCGCTGCCGCTGATCCTCACCGGCCCCGAGTCGAGTCGTGCCTACATCGAGCAGGTCGATGCCTTCATCCTCGGAACGCTGGGGCCGGAGGCCCGGGCGAAATACCGCATCGTCATCGGCGACCCGGCCAGCGTGGGCAGCTGGGCGCTGCACAACGTGCGCCGCGTCCGGGACTACCGGCAGCGAAACAACGATGCGTACTACTACAACTGGCGCCTGCACATCGACGATGTGTTCCAGCAGCCGTTCATCGCCACCCACGAGTCGATGGCGAAGCTCGAGATCCGCAAGAGCCTGCCGCCGGCGGAACTCGCCGCGAACCTGCGCCGGGCATTCTCCGGGATCGTCAGCGGCAATGTCCGCGAGGAGGGCCTGCAGGCCATCGAGCAGCACGGCCCGTTCGAGATCCATGGTGACCGCGACATCCTGGCGCAGCTCGATGAGCTGTTGTGCGCCTTCGTGCGGCAGAACCGGATGAAGCTTCCCGGCCGCAAGTACGAACCCTGCTATCGCGTCGCGGTCTGAGGCGACGGCAGGCTCTCCCGGTGAAGTGCGAGCGCGGTCTCGCTATCGCCGGGCTTCTGTCGAATGACCTTGCACGATCATCACGCGCGGGGAAACACGCATCGATGGCGGCCCGTTGCCTGTGATCCAGTTCCTTCCGGGCGCAGGCACCGCTCCCTAGAGTTGTCCCATGCTGATGAAGCGGGGACAACGACGATGACGGACAACCGGAATCAGCCGGAGATCCCCAACGTTCCGGCCAGCAACGACAAGAACGGAACCCGCCGCGCCGGACCCAGCCTCGTTGGCCAGGACGGCCGCGACGTGAGTGGCTGGGATGCCTATCGCCGCTGGCTTGGCCGGGTGCAGCTGCCCGACAAGCGGCGTACGGCGATGGATCCCGCGCTGTACACATGGAAGGGCTATCGGAACTGGGCCGAAAAGGTTCGCCGGGACTGGACCCCTGAAGAGAAGTAAGACCGTTAGTGAGTCGGCGCAAGCCGCCAAGAAGCCGGCGCAGACCGGATACTGGAGCCCCTGATGTTCCCATCGGATGACGACACCGACCGCCCGCTGATCCGCAACGAAGAGACCTTGCGCCGCCGGGACTGGATCGACAGCGCCCTGGCGGCGGTCCGCGATCGCCTGGCGCGCGACGCGGCCGACCCGCACGAGGCATTACCCGTGCCGGCTGCCGAGCCGGAGATGCTGGCCGCAGCCAGCCCGGACCTGCCACCCGCAGCCACTGGCCGGAAGCCGGCCCGGCCGCGGCTATACGTGGTGCGCAACGCCGGCCATCGCTGAACCGCGCTCCGCCGGCTCACTGCGAACCCCGGTCCTTGAAATCCCGGGAAACGGCCCCATGTCCGCCGTTCCCCGTTCAAGGTATCCGAGCCCATGACCGTTGCGACCCGCGAAACCCACGGCTTCCAGGCCGAGGTGCAGAAGCTCCTGCACCTGATGATCCATTCCCTGTACAGCAATCGCGAGATCTTCCTGAGGGAACTCATCTCCAACGCCTCCGATGCGGCCGATCGCCTGCGCTTTGCCGCGCTCGCCGACCCGGCGCTGCTCGAGCCCGATCCGGAGTTGAAACTCCGCGTGGAGTACGACGCAACGGCCCGGACCGTCACGGTCGAAGACAATGGCATCGGCATGACGCGGGAAGAGGTGGTCCGGCAGCTCGGCACGATCGCCCGTTCCGGCACCGGGGAATTCCTGAGCGGGTTGAGCGGCGAACAGCGCAAGGATGCCAACCTGATCGGCCAGTTCGGCGTCGGGTTCTACTCGGCCTTCATCGTGGCCGACCGGGTCGTGGTCGAGACGCGCCGGGCCGGCACGCCTCCTGCCGAGGGCGTGCGCTGGGAGTCGGATGGCCAGGGGGAATTCAGCGTCGAGCAGATCGAGTGGGCAGGGCGCGGTACGCGCGTGACCCTGCACCTGCGCGAGGATGCCGCCGAGTTCGCCGACGAGTTCCGGCTGAAGACCCTGATCCGCAAGTATTCCGACCACATCGCGTTCCCGGTGCTGATCGTTGCCCACGGCAAGGAGGGCGAGGTCACGGAGGAGCCGGCCAACGAGGCCAGGGCGCTGTGGACCCGTCCGCGGTCCGAAATCACCGATGAGGAATACCAGGCCTTCTACCGGCACATCGCGCACGACTTCCAGGAGCCGCTCGCCTGGAGCCACAACAAGGTCGAGGGCAAGCGCGAGTACACGAGCCTGCTCTACGTGCCGGCCCGCGCGCCCTGGGACCTGTGGAACCGGACCGGCTCGCGCGGCTTGAAGCTCTACGTCAAGCGCGTGTTCATCATGGACGACGCCGAGCAGTTCCTGCCGCTCTACCTCCGCTTCATCCGTGGTGTCGTCGATTCCGGCGACCTGTCGCTCAATGTCTCCCGCGAACTGCTGCAGCAGGATGCCGTGGTCGCGTCGATGAAATCGGCATTGACCAAGCGCACGCTGGAGATGCTGGAGCACCTGGCGAAGGACAGCCCGGAGAAATATGCGACCTTCTGGCACGAGTTCGGCCGCGTACTGAAGGAGGGCCCGGCCGAGGACCATGCCAACCGGGAGAAGATCGCCGGCCTGCTGCGCTTTTCCACGACGCACGCCGACAACCCCGTGCCGGACCAGTCGCTGGCCGACTATATCGGGCGGGCCAAGGGCGAGGGCAAGACCATCTGGTACCTGACCGCCGAGAGCTTCAACGCCGCGCGGGGCAGCCCACATCTCGAAGTATTCCGCCGGAAGGGCATCGAAGTCCTGCTGCTGACCGATCCCATCGATGAGTGGCTGGTCGGGCACCTGGGCGAGTTCGACGGCCACCAGTTCCGCGACGTCAAGCGTGGCGAGCTGGAACTGGACGGCGACAACCAGGCAGAGAAGGCCGTCGACAAGGAAGAGCCGGGCGAACACAAGGCACTGCTGGAACGCCTGAAGGCCACGCTGGGCGAGCAGGTGCAGGAAGTCCGGGCCACGACACGGTTGAGCGAGTCCGCGGCGTGCCTCGTCATCAGCGAACAGGACATGGGCGCGCAGATGCGCAAGCTCATGCAGGCCACCGGCCAGGCCGTACCCGACACCGCCCCGATCCTCGAGGTGAACCCGGACCACCCGCTCATCCAGCGCCTCGACAGGGAAACCGACGAGAACCGGTATGCCGACCTCGCCCGCCTGATCCTCGACCAGGCGCGGCTGGCCGAGGGCGGCCTGCCCGATGACCCCGGCGCCTTCGTGCAACGGATGAACCGCGTCCTGCTCGGCTGAACTCGCTTGCAGCAATGGGTGGTGGGGGGGGGGGCGAGGGGGGGCC
>CAZMVP010000018.1:0-5462 GCA_964569355.1 uncultured Chromatiaceae bacterium
CAGACGACCCTGCGCAGCGAGATCGGCAAGATCGACCTCGACCGCACCTTCGAGGAGCGCAGTGCGATCAACGGCAACATCGTCGTCGAGCTGGACAAGGCCTCCGACCCCTGGGGCGTCAAGGTGCTGCGCTACGAGATCAAGAACATCAACCCGCCCAAGGACATCCTGAGCGCGATGGAAAAGCAGATGCGCGCGGAGCGGGAGAAGCGCGCGGTGGTGCTCACGTCCGAGGGCGAGCGCGACGCGAAGATCAACGAGGCCGAGGGCGACAAGCAGCGGGTCATCAAGGCTTCCGAGGCGAGCCAGCGCCAGCAGATCAACGAGGCCCAGGGCGAAGCGGAGGCGATCCTGGCCGTGGCGACGGCCACCGCGGAAGGCCTGCGCAAGGTCGCGCTGGCACTCCGCGAGCCGGGTGGCCACGAGGCCATGCAGCTGCGGGTCGCCGAGGAGTACGTGGCGGAATTCGGCAAACTGGCCAAGGCCGGCAACACGCTGGTGGTGCCGGCCAACCTGACGGACCTTGCCTCGATGATCGCGCTCGCAACCACGGTGGTGCGCTCGCCCGGCGGCACCGGTACCCCCGCACCGCGGGCTTGAGTCGCGCCGCCGCGGCGCTGGTTTGGTCGCGGGCCGGGGCCCCGGCCGGACGTCAGTACCAGTTGTAGTTGAAGCTCACGCTCACGCGGTCGCCGTCCACCGGGTTTGGTGGCACCTCGTGGCGCAGCCAGCTCTCGAACAGCAACAGCCGGCCAGCCTGCGCCGGCAGCGTGACCCAGGGTCGGGCTTCCTCGCTCGCGTCCGCCCGCCGGGCCGGCGCGCCCATGAAGCGGTCGAGCCGCGGGTCCTCGAATTTCAACCCGGGACAGCCGCGCGGGGTCTTCACGTAGTAGGTGCCGCTGATCGTCGCGTTCGGGTGCAGGTGCAGGCCATGGGCCACGCCGCGCGGCATGATGTTCACCCAGCAATCCGTCATCACGAGCGCACGGGCATCGAGATCGAACTCGAGCGAACGCACGTAGGCCCGCACGTGCCGCCGCAGCCGGCTTTCCAGCGCGGCGAAGGTGGACGACATCCTGTGCAGGTGGCAGAGCGAGCCGTACGACGTGTAGCCGCCCGGGTAGCGCCGGGCGGACCAGCGCCGGCCGGCGGCATCCTGTTCCCTGATCTGCACGCTCTCCTTCAGCAGCTCGCGGTTGAGCGCGCGCGCCGTGGCAGCCGGCAGGGTTCCCGAATACACCAGAGTGGGAAAGAGGGCGCGCGTCGACATGGCGCAAGAGCCTAGCCCGGGGTGCCGCGGAAGTGAAGCACGGGTATGCTGGCGGGGCGCGGTTCGCGCGACCCAGGGTGCCCGATGCCTCAGCCGTCCCACATCTCCCGCCTGCCAGTGCCGGATATCGAGTCCCTGGATGCCGATCTGCGGAAGTACCTGCGGATCTGCCAGGAAAAGCTCGGCATGGTGCCGAACGTGCTGCGGGCCTATGCGCTCAGGCCGGCCCGGTTGCGGAATTTCATCAGCTTCTACAACGAGATCATGCTCGGCGAGGATTCAGGCCTGTCGAAGCTCGAGCGCGAGATGATCGCCGTGGTGGTCTCGAGCGCCAACCGCTGCTACTACTGCCTGGTCGCGCACGGCCAGGCAGTGCGCGAGCTCAGTGGTGATCCGCAGCTCGGCGAGATGCTGGTGATGAACCATCGCGTGGCGCCGCTCCCGCCCCGGCACCGCGCGATGCTGGACTACGCCCACCGGCTGACCACGGCGCCGCACGAGGGCTTCGAGGCCGAGCGGCAGCAGTTGCGGGCGGCAGGCTTCAGCGAAGCCGACATCTTCGACATCAGCGAGACCGCGGCCTTCTTCAACTACTCGAACCGCGTGTCCGCCGGCCTCGACCTGATGCCGAATCCCGAGTACCACGGCCTGCACCGTTGAGTCCGGTCAGGCGGTCCCGGATGGCAGGCAGGGCAGGGCGCGTCGTGATCGCGATGCTCTCGGCGGCGATCGCGCTGGCGGGCTGCCGCAGTATCCGGCCGGGCGGGATGGAGGCGGACCTCATCGTGATCGGCGCGGGCATCGGAGGGCTGGCGGCGGCGATGGAGGCCGAAGGCCGCGGCGCGCGCGTGCTCGTGATCGACGCCAACTCGGTGGCCGGCGGGCATGCCGTGCGGGCGGCCGGCTTCACGCTGGTCGGCACGCCGCTCCAGCAGGCACGCGGCGTGCAGGACTCACCGGACCTGGCCTTTGGCGACCTGATGGCCTGGGGCGAGGACGCCGACGCCTGGTGGGTGCGGTACTACGTGGAGAACTCCCGGGTTCAGGTGCATGACTGGCTGGCGTCGATGGGCGTGCACTTTGCGCTGCTGCTGCCGACCGCCGAGGATTCGGTGCCGCGCTTCCACATGACGCGCGGCGCGGCGATCGGTGCCGTGGTGCCGATAATGCGCGAGGCCTTCGGACGCCGGCACATTGCCTACCGGTTCAATACCGAAGTCACGGCCATCGTGCCGGGCGACGGGTGGGTCGAGGTACGCACCCGGCAACTGCGCAACGGCGCCACGCGGATCCTGCGCGCGCCGGCGGTGGTCATCGCGACCGGCGGCTACCAGAACAGCCTCGAATTGGTCCAGGGCAACTGGCACCCGGGCGTGCGCCGGCCGGAACGGTTGCTGCTGGGCGCCGGCCACTTCGCCACCGGCAGCGGCCTCGCGCTCGCCGAGCACGCGGGGGCGGCCATCACCCGGCTCGATCACCAGGTGACCTTCGTCAACGGCCTGCCCGATCCCCGTGATCCGCGCGGCGCGCATGGCCTGCTCGTGCAGAACCCGGCGGCCATCTGGGTGGATGCCACGGGCCGGCGCTTCGTCAACGAGGCGGGGCCGGGCAAGGTCACCGACCGGGTGGTGCTGGAAAAGACCCCGGCGACCCACTGGTTGGTGTTCGACAGCGTGGGCCTCAAGCAGCTCACGATCCGCGGCACTGCCTGGCTCACGCCGCAGACCGTGAAGGCAGAGATCCTCGATAACCCGGCGCTGGTCCGCAAGGCAGGCAGCATCGCGCAGCTTGCGGTGGCCGCCGGCCTGCCGGCCAGCGAGCTCGAGCGCACGGTCCAGCGCTTCAACGGCTTCGTCGACCGGGGGAAGGACGAGGATTTTGGCCGACTCGGGCCCGGCATGCGGATGCCGCCCCCGGCCGTCCGGCAGCCGCCGTTCTACGCGATCCAGCTGTATCCGATGACCCGCCAGAGCATGGGCGGGATCAGCGTGGACCACGACACCCGGGTCCTGTCCCGTGCCACCGGGCAGCCGCTCACCGGGCTGTACGCGGTCGGTGAAGTCACTGGCGTCGCCGGCCTCAATGGCAGCTTCGGCGGTTCGGGGGGATTCATGGGGCCGTCGTTGCTGATGGGACGCATGGCTGGCCGGCAGGCGGCGCTGCAGGTCCTGGGTCCGCGCGCCGATCGTGTCGAACCACCGGTGGCCCGACCGGCGAAGCCGGTCGCCGCAGCACCGCCGGAGGCATGGCCATCCACCGGCTCGGCCATCGAGCTGCCGACCTTGCTGCGCACCCCGCGGCCGGGATACTGGCACTTCGAGGTGTCCCATGCGCTGGTCGTCGAACGTGGCGAGGCCTGCGCCGGCTGCCATCGCGGCCCCTGGCAACCCGGGCCGACAGAGACTCAGGCCGCGCGCCTCGTGCAGCTTGAGAGCTGCACGCGTTGCCATTGACGGCTACCCGGCATCCGGCCCATGACACCCTTCGATGATCTCGCCACCTCGCTGCTCGCGCTGGCCCGTCGCCGGCTCTATCGTCGTCGCCGGGTGCAGGAAGCGCCAGCCGGACGGGAAGCCGTGGTCGATGGCCGCCGGCTGCTCGGCTTCTGCAGCAACGACTACCTGGGCCTTGCGGCCGATCCGCGCGTCATTGCGGCCTGCCATGCGGGTCTCGACCGCTGGGGCGTGGGCAGCGGCGCCTCGCACCTGGTCAGCGGCCACACCGCAGCCCACCAGCAGCTTGAGGAGGCGCTGGCGGAATTCACGAAGCGGCCGCGAGCCCTGCTCTTCGGCAGCGGGTATGCCGCCAACCAGGGCACGATCAAGGCCTTGCTGGGAACGGGTGACGAGATCTTCGAGGACCGGCTGAACCATGCTTCGCTGCTCGACGGTGGCTGGCTGTCGCGGGCGCAGTTCCGCTGGTTCGAGCATGGCGATGTGGTGGACCTCGAAACGCAACTCACCGCAGGCAGCCAGGGTCGGCAGCGTCGGCTCATCGTCAGCGACGGCACCTTCAGCATGGATGGCGATCTCTGTCCGTTGCCGGGACTGGTGGACGCCGCCGAAAGGCACCGCGCCTGGCTCATGATCGATGATGCCCATGGCATGGGCGTGCATGGCCGGGGTGGCTGCGGCGTCGTCGATCCCGCCGTGCACGGCACTGCCCAGGTGCCGGTGCTGGTCGGTACGCTCGGCAAGGCCTTCGGCACCGCCGGGGCCTTCGTGGCTGGCGAGGAGGCGCTCATCGAGACGCTCATCCAGCGCGCCCGCCATTATATCTACACCACGGCCATGCCCGCGGCGCTCGCGGTGGCCACGCTCGAGAGCCTGCGCATCGCGCGCGAGGAGGAATGGCGGCGCGAGCGCCTGCGCGCCCTGATCGCGCGCTTTCGCGGTGGCGCGGGCCAGCTCGGGCTGAAGCTGCTGCCCTCCGATACGCCGATACAACCGCTCGTGGTCGGCGGTTCGGCGGCCGCGCTGGCTGCCAGTGCGGCGCTCGAGGAACAGGGCTTCCTCGTGCCGGCGATCCGGCCGCCCACGGTGCCGGCCGGCACCGCCCGGCTGCGCATCACGTTCTCGGCGCTGCACCTGCCCGGTGATGTCGACCGCCTGCTCGAGGCCCTGCAGTCGGTGGTGCCGGTAGAGCCATGAGCGTGCGCGGCTGGTTCATCACGGGCACGGACACGGGCGTGGGCAAGACGCTGGTGACGACAGGATTGCTCCACGCGGCCCGCGGCCTCGGCCGCCGGGCCGTGGGCTTGAAGCCGCTCGCCGCCGGCTGCGAGCGGATCGACGGCGAATGGATGAATGACGATGCGCGGCAGCTGCGAGCGGCATCTGCGGTGCCGCTCGCCTATGCCGAGGTCAACCCGGTGGCGCTCATCCCGGCGATGGCGCCGCATATCGCGGCGGCGCAGGCCGGCATCGAGCTCGCGGCGGCGGACCTGGCTGCAGCGGTCCGGGCGCTGGTCGGCCAGTCCGGGGCTCGCGGCTTCGATAGCGTGTTCGTGGAAGGTGCCGGCGGCTGGCTCGTGCCGCTGAACGACACGGAGACGCTGGCAGACTTGGCGGTCATGCTGGGCTACCCGGTGATCCTCGTGGTCGCGATGCGGCTTGGTTGCCTGAACCATGCCTTGCTGACCGCTGCGGCCATCGAGGCGGCCGGGCTGCCGCTCGCCGGCTGGGTGGCCAAC
>CAZMVP010000018.1:5562-7374 GCA_964569355.1 uncultured Chromatiaceae bacterium
CCAGGCCCCCGTGCCTGACGCCGGATTCGACCTGCTGCTGGTCCTGCTGGCGGCCTTCGGCGCCGGCCTTGTCGACGCGATGGTCGGCGGCGGGGGCCTGATCCAGTTGCCGGCGCTGCTTTCGGCCTTTCCGGCGACCGCACCGCCGATCCTGCTCGGCACCAACAAGTTCGCCAGCGTGTTCGGCACCGGCAGTGCCGTGCTGCGCTACGCCCGCGGCGTCACGATCCCGTGGCGGACGCTGGCCCCGCTGTTGCCGGTCGTCTTCTTCGGCGCGCTGGCCGGCGCCTGGTTCGCGACCCGCGTGCCGCCGGACCTGTTCCGGCCGCTGGTGCCGGTGCTGATGGCCGTGGTGCTGGCCTATGTGCTGTGGCGCAAGGACCTCGGGGTCCGGCATGCGCCTGTCGTGCAGGATCGTCGCGGCTGGTTGCTCGCCACGGGCCTGCTCGGCCTCGTGGCCTTCTACGACGGCTTCTTCGGCCCGGGCACCGGCAGCCTGTTCATGCTGCTGTTCGTTCGCCTGCATGGCTACGACTTCCTGCATTCGGCCGCCAGCGCCCGGCTGCTCAATGTCGCGACGAATGTCGGCGCGCTGCTGTATTTCGGCACGCGGGTCGAGATCCTGTGGACCCTGGGGGCGGGGATGGCGGTGGCCAATGTCGTCGGCGCGGCGGTCGGCGTGGGGATTGCGATGCGCCATGGCAGTGGCCTCGTGCGGCGGATCTTCGTCGTCGTGGTCGCCGCGCTGATCGTGCGAACCGCGTGGCAGGCATACTTCGGGCCATGAACTACTTCGACCGCGACCACCTCTGGCATCCGTACACCTCGATGACCGACCCGCTGCCGGCCTTCGAGGTGGCATCCGCCGAAGGCGTGCGGCTGCATCTCGCGGACGGCCGGACGCTGATCGACGGAATGTCGTCGTGGTGGTGCGTGATCCATGGCTACAACCATCCGGCGCTCAATGCCGCGGTCACCGGCCAGCTTCAACACATGGCCCACGTCATGTTCGGCGGCCTGACCCACGAGCCGGCGATCGCGCTCGGCCGACAGCTGCTCTCGATCACGCCGGAGCCGCTGCAACACGTGTTCTATGCGGACTCCGGCTCGGTGGCCGTCGAAGTCGCGATCAAGATGGCGCTGCAGTACTGGCAGGCCCGCGGCCGGTCGCGGAAGACCCGCCTGCTCACGTTCCGTGGTGGTTACCACGGTGACACCTTCGGCGCGATGGCCGCCTGCGATCCGGTGAACGGCATGCACCGGCTGTTCGAGCGGGTTTTGCCGCAGCACCTGTTCGCACCACGGCCCGAACGGCGTTTCGGTGAGCCGTCGGCCGAGGGTGATCTTGCCGAATTCGAGCAGCTGCTGGCCGGTCACCGCGACGAGCTCGCCGCCGTGATCCTCGAGCCGATCGTCCAGGGCGCCGGCGGGATGTGGTTCTATTCAGCCGACATCCTGAAGGCCGTGGCCGACCTGTGCCACCGCCACGGCGTGCTGCTGATCGCCGACGAGATCGCCACCGGCTTCGGCCGCACCGGCAAGCTCTTTGCCTGCGAGCATGCCGGTGTGAGCCCGGACATCCTGTGCGTCGGCAAGGCACTGACCGGCGGCTACCTGAGCCTCGCGGCGACGCTGGCCACGGCCGAGGTGGCGCACGGCCTGTCGGCCGACGGCGGCCTCCTGATGCACGGCCCGACTTTCATGGGCAATCCGCTGGCGACCGCCGTGGCCGGCCGGAGCATCGCACTCCTGCTGGAGAGTCCGTGGCAGCAGCGGGTGCTGGCCATCGAGGCGCAACTGCGTCGCGAGCTT
>CAZMVP010000018.1:7474-17423 GCA_964569355.1 uncultured Chromatiaceae bacterium
GAGTCCGTGGCAGCAGCGGGTGCTGGCCATCGAGGCGCAACTGCGTCGCGAGCTTGCCGTGTACCGGGCACATCCGGCCGTGGCCGACGTGCGCGTGCTCGGCGCGATCGGCGTGGTGGAACTGCACGAGCCGGTCGACGTGGCGACGGTGCAGCAGCGTTTCGTCGAGGCCGGGGTCTGGATCCGGCCGTTTGGCCGGCTGGTCTACCTGATGCCGCCGTATGTCATCGCGCCGGAGGACCTGTCGAGGTTGACGGCCGCGATCAGCCTGGCGCTGCCGTAGCGACTATTCGTAGCGGAGGGCCTCGATCGGGTCGAGCCGCGCGGCCTTGCGCGCCGGCCAGATGCCGAAGAACAGCCCGACCACGGCGCTGAAGCCGAAGGCGAGGCCGACCGCAGTCGGCGAGATTGCCATGTTCCAGCCGGCGAAACGCGCAATCAGCATCGTGATGCCGGCGCCCAGGGCGATTCCTGCCGCGCCACCGAGCATGCACAGCACCATGGCTTCGACGACGAATTGCAGCAGGATGTTGCGCCGGCTGGCGCCAAGCGCCTTGCGGATGCCGATCTCCCGCGTGCGCTCGGTTACCGTGACCAGCATGATGTTCATGATGCCGATGCCGCCGACCACGAGGCTGATGCTGGCGATGCCCGCCAGAAGGATTGCGAAGATGTCCGCGGCTGCCTCGCGGACGTTGAAGAACTGCCGGGGGTCGGCAATGCTGAAATCGTTGTCCTTGCCGGGCAGGATCTGGTGCTCGCGCCGCAACACCTGTTCGATCTCGACGATCGCCCGTTCCACCGTGGTCCCCGGCGCCATCTGGGCGCTGATGGATTCGAGTTGCTCGGTGCCGAGCACGCGGTAGCGCGCGGTGTAGAAGGGGATCCAGATCTGCTCGTCGACGTTGCGGAAGCCGCTCGAGCCCTTGTCCTCGAACACGCCGCTGACCTTGAACGCGATGCCGTTGATGTAGATTTCCTGGTCGAGGATCGCGGCGGCCGTGGTGCCGAGCTTGGCCGGCACGGAGGCACCGAGCACCGCGACGGTCTTGCGGGCTGCGTCATCGGCCCGCGTGAACGAATGGCCAAGCGCGGTGGTGTAGCCCTGGACCTCGGGGAAATTCGCGCTCGCGCCGATCACGCGCAGGTTCTCGTTGCGGCCGCCGAACTTGACTTGCAGCTGGCCGCTGATCTCCGGCACGACCCCGACGATGGACGGCGCATCCGCCGCGATCGCCTCGGCATCCTTCACCTTGAGCGGCGCGCCCGTATTGGCCACGCCCATGCGCATGAAGCTGCCGGCGCGGATCGTGAGCACGCTGGCGCCCAGCGCATTGATCTGCTGGTCGACGGCCTGGCGGGCGCCGGAGCCGATCGCGATCATGGTGATCACCGAAGCGACGCCGATGATGATGCCGAGCATGGTCAGGAAGGCCCGGAACAGGTTGGCCCTGACGGATTGCAGCGCCACCAGGACCATTTCGGCGAACAGCATGGGCTCAGCCTCCGGACGGCCGCGCGCCGTTCGGTGCCGGCTGCGGTGCTGGCCGCGACGTGGCCGGCCGGGACGACTCCGCGGCAGGTCGTTCGCCTGGCTGACTGGCTGGCCGGCTGGCGCTGTCCGGCTTGCCGCTGGAGCCGCCCTTGCTTGCCATGCCCGGCATGCCGGTGAACTGGCGCATCCGCTGCTGGAACTGCTGCTGGGTCTCCACGAGCCCCGAGCTGGGCAGCAGGTAGACCTCGTCGCCGGGTTTCAGGCCGGCCAGCACTTCGCTGTAATCGAGGTCGGTGATGCCGGTGATGACCGGACGCGCGACGGGCTTGCCGCCTTCCTTGACGAAAACCCAGTAACGATTGCTGAAGCGGTATTTCTGCGCGGCCGCCTCCGCTGCAGCCGAGGAGCCCGCCGCTTCGGGTGCAGTCGAGGCGCTGGCCGCCGCGGGCCGGGTGGCGCCCTGGGCATTGTCCGGCAAGGCGTTCGCCTTGAGCTGTTCGCGGGCCGTCGCCGCGTCCAGCCCGACCAGCATGGCCGAGGTCGCGAGGTCGCGTTCGGTGCGGAGCGAGCCGGTGGGTACGGCCACGACGTCCTTGCGCTCCGCGACGAGGATCCTGACGTCCGCGTTCATGCCGGGGCGGAGCAGCCCGCTCTGGTTGTCGAGGACGATCCGGACGGCGAAGGTGGTCACGGTCTGGTTGGCGGTGGCCTGCGGCTCGATCTTGTCCACCACGCCCTTGAAGGGCTGGTTCGGGAACGCGGTTACCGTGACCACGGCAGGCTGCCCCGGCACGATCTTGCCGACATCGGTTTCATCGACCTGGGTGCGGACCTCCACATGGGTCAGGTCCGCCATCTTCATCAGCACCGCGCCGCCGCCGACGTCCATCATCGGCGACGAGATCACCTGGCCCTTTTCAACGAGCTTGTCGATGATCGTGCCGGTGATCGGGGCCCGCACGTCGGTGTCGTCGAGCTGGATGCGGGCATTCTCTACCGCGACCTGGGATTGCACGACCGCGGCCGCGGCATTGGCAGCTTCCAGTTGCGCCTGTTCGAGGTCGACGTCATTGATGATGCGATCCTTGAACAGCGTGGTCGCCCGCTTCTGCTGCGCTTCCGCGATCGAGCGGCGGGCCTTGGCGGCCGCGAGCTGTGCCGTCGCCTGGTTCAGCGCATTGCGCGGGATGCGCTTGTCGATCTGCACGAGGAGCGTACCGGCCTGCACGACATCGCCGGTCTCGCCGTGCATGTCGAGGATCTGCCCGGATGCCTTGGACTTCAGCTCCACGGTGACGAAAGGCTCGACCTGGCCGGAGGCTTCGACGGCCACGGTGATGTCGCGCCTGGTCACCGGTGCCGTCCGGTAGGTATCGGCCGGGTTCGTCTGCGGCCGGCCGCAGGCAACCAGCAGAAACAACGAGGCAAGGGTGATCCCGGGCGCTCGCCACGGGGTGGTTCGACGGTTCATGCGTATTCCTTCGATGCTGCATGCAGCGTGTCTGATTCGATGCGGCCGTCCCGCAGCCGGATGGAGCGCCGGGCATGGGCGGCAATGGTCGCATCATGCGTCACCAGCACGATCGTGTTGCCCCGACCATGCAGTTCGCCGAAGAGTTGCAGGATGTCCTCCGCGGTCGCCGAGTCGAGGTTGCCGGTGGGTTCGTCGGCGAGCAGCAGGCTCGGCTTGGTGACGAGCGCCCGGGCCACGGCCACGCGCTGGCGCTGGCCACCGGACATCTCCGAGGGCCTGTGGTGCAGCCGCTGCTCGAGTCCCACCTGGACCAGGGCCTCGCGGGCCCGCTCCAGCCGTTCCCTTCGGCCGACTCCGGCGTAGATCAGCGGAAGTTCGACGTTGTGCAGCGCATCGGCGCGGGCCAGCAGGTTGAAGGTCTGGAACACGAAGCCGATTTCCCGGTTGCGCAGTACGGCAAGCTGGCTGTCGCCGAGCGATGCCACGGCCGTGCCGTTCAGCCAGTATTCGCCGCCATCCGGCCGATCCAGGCAGCCGATGATGTTCATCAGCGTGGACTTGCCGGAGCCAGACGGACCCATGATGGCCACGTACTCGCCGCGACGGATCACGAGGTCCAGGCCCTGCAGCGCGTGGATCACGGCATCGCCCATCGGGAAGCTGCGTGTCAGCCCGCGGGTCTCGATGACGTGGTCGGCGTCGGGATCGGCCATTCGCGCGGCGGTGGGTGCGGGCATCGGCGTGTCCAGCGATAATCAGTGGTTGCTGCAGGGCTTGGAGGAGACGCGCATGGTCGACTACCGGCAATTCTATATCGACGGGGCCTGGCGGAGTCCGCAGCAACCGGCGACGCGGGTGATGGTCAACCCGGCAACCGGCCAGCAGGTCGGCACGCTGGCCATGGGCGATGCCGTCGATGTCGATCAGGCGGTCGGTGCGGCACGCCGGGCTTTCCAGGATTGGTCGCGCAGCACTATAGCCGAACGCCGGGAACTGATCGAGCGAGTCGCCGCGATCTGCATGCGCCGGCTGGAGGACATCGCCCAGGTCATCACCGCCGAGATGGGGGCGCCGCTCGGTTTCTCGCGACAGGCGCAGGCGCCACTTGCCGTCGGTCATTTCAAGACCATGGCGCGGGTGCTTGAATCCTGGCCGGCGGCCGAGGACCGCAAGGGCTTCAGGCTGCAGCGCGAGCCGGTCGGTGTCTGCGGGTTGATCACGCCGTGGAACTGGCCGGTGAACCAGGTGGCCTGCAAGGTGGCGCCCGCGCTGGCGGCCGGTTGCACGATGGTCTTGAAGCCAAGCGAGCTCGCACCGATGTCGGCGACCATCTTCGCGGAAATACTCCACGAGGCCGGTGTGCCACCGGGCGTGTTCAACCTCGTGCACGGCGACGGTGCCGGCGTGGGGCAGGCGCTGGCCACCCATGCGGGCGTGGACATGATCTCGATCACCGGCTCGACGCGCGCGGGCATCGCGGTGGCGCAGGCTGCCGCCCCGACCATGAAGCGCGTGCATCAGGAGCTGGGTGGCAAGTCGCCGCTGGTGATCCTGGACGAGGCGACTCTCGATGCTGCCGTGCGTTGGGGCGTTGCGGACTGCTTCAGCAACAGTGGCCAGTCATGCAACGCGCCGACGCGGATGCTGGTGCCGGCTGCCCTGCATGATCGGGCCGTGGCCCTGGCCCGCGAGGTGGCGCGGGGCATCGTGGTGGGGGATCCGTGTGATCCGGCCACGCAACTCGGTCCGGTGGTGAGCCAGGGGCAGTTCGACAGGATCCAGCGCCTGATTCGTGCCGGCGTCGAGGAGGGCGCCACGCTGGCGGCCGGTGGCGAAGGCCGGCCTGATGGCCTCACAGGCGGCTATTACGTGCGACCCACCGTCTTCGCCAATGTCCGCAACGACATGACGATTGCGCGCGAGGAGATCTTCGGCCCGGTGCTGGTCATCATTCCCCATGACTCGGAAGAAGATGCGGTACGCCTGGCCAATGACACGGCCTACGGCCTCGCGGCCTACGTGTGGGGGAGCGACCTCGAGGCTGCGCGCCGGGTGGCGGGCCGGATCCGTGCCGGCATGGTGCACCTGAACGGCGCGCCGATGTCGCTCGGTGCGCCGTTCGGCGGCTTCAGGCAGTCCGGCAATGGCCGGGAGTGGGGCGAGTTTGGCCTCGCGGAGTTCGTGGAACTGAAGGCGATCCTGGGTTTCAGTCCAAAGGCGGGCTGAAATGATGCGGGGCCTGCACCGGAACGCCGGTGCAGGCCCCGCGATATCGCCGCCTTCCGCCTATTCCCCGCCGAAGCGGTAGCTTGCCCGGATGCCGATGACCCGGGGGTCCGGGGCAAAGGCAAAGCGGACCTGCGGCATTTCAACCATCACGGTCTTGCCCGGCTCGTTCGTGGCCAGGTTCTTGGCGGGCGGCTGGACGCCGGACAGGTCGATGCCGCTGCCGAGGATGAAGCAGCACGACAGGCTCGGGCCACCGCCGACCGAGGCAATGGTGTCGTCGTCGAACAGGTTCGACACGTAGCCCATGACCTCCCACTTGTCGGTACGCAGCCCCAGGCGCAGATCGACGTTGGTGTCCGGCTCGACCCAGTCTTCATTGGTGGCTTCGATGTAGCGCTTGTCGACCCACATGAAGTCGGTCTCGATGAAACCGCGCAGCTCGCCCGCAAATGGCATTTCATAGCTGATGTTGCCGACGAACTTGCCCTTCGGCGCATCCTCCAGCCGCTTGCCATCGAGGCTCACGGTGCAGACGATGGCCTGGCTTCCGTTGAGCGCGGTCACCACCTTGGGCGTGCAGTTGCCCGCGGCTGCGATGTAGGTGAATGACGTGTTCTCGACCGGTGCATCCACGTACTTGGCATCCAGCCAGGTGTAGGAGCCGTTCAGCTTCCAGTTGCCGCCGAGGAAGGGCGTCATCGGCGCCCATGACACGTCCAGTTCCGCACCGTAGACTTCCGCGCCGTCGATGTTCTCCAGCTTGTTCACCAGTCGGTCCCCGACCGCGTTCAGCACGGATACGAGCGTCTGCTTGTCGGTGTAATCCTGGAAGAAGAACGATGAGTTGACCACCAGCGTCTGGTCCAGCCAGTCGGTCTTGGCACCGATCTCGTAGGCATTGAGCTTTTCCGGCTCGAATTCGAGCAGCTCGCGGTTCAGGCCGCTGGACCCGATGCTCAGGGTCGCGAAGCCGCCCGGTTTTTCCGCCTTGGCATAGGACAGGTAGGTGTTGATGTTGTCGGTTGCTTTCCAGCTCAGCGTGAATTTCGGCGAGAACCATTCATCGTCACGCTTGAGCCGATCGACGCAGAACGGATTGAACAGGTCGAACTGGTCGGGATTGCCCGCGTCCACGTTGGCCAGCCGCCTCAGTACCGCCGGGTCGTTCCGGCAGGCTGCCGGGATGATGTCGCGGTAGCGACCCTTGCTGGGGTCGTTCTCGTCGATCAGCTTGTTGGGATCGTAGGAGTCATAGTACTTCTCGAACGCCGCTTCGCTCCAGAATGGCCCGCCGAGCGCCATCGCCGGCACGGCACCGTTCGGATCGACGAAGGTGGTCGGCGGTGCGAACAGGAACTCGTCGGTGCAGGGCCGGAAGAAGAAGCCGCAGGGGTTCCAGCTGCCCGGGCCACCGGATGCCTGCGGGTCGAGGAAGGTTGGCCCGACGACTTCCACGGTCTCGGCACTGTAACGGCCTTCGAAGGTGGCCTTCAGGTCATCGGTCAGGCTCCACTCCAGCATGCCGAAGATCGAGCGATGTTCGGTGTTGCGATCTGCCGGGTTCAGGTCCCGGTGATAGTGGTCCATGCCGAGGTAGGGTGTGCCATCGCCGAAGTTGAAGCCCCCGCGCATCAGCGGCGCCACGGCCCGTTCGGTGTAGCCGTAACACCCGGTGCCTGGCTCCACGAAAGCGAGGTCATCGAAGGTGACACCGGTCGCGCTGGCCCATGCGCAGTGGCTGCCGGAGGCCTGGATCGTCAGATCGTTGCCGGTGTTGCCGACGTTCTCCTTCCAGTAGAGGCCGCCCAGAGTGACCTGCACCGGGCCATCGAACTTGCTGCGGAACATCAATTCCTGGCTCAGCTGCGTGGTCAGCTTGTCGGTGTTCAGGATCCAGGCGTTCACGCCGCCATCCAGGTAGTTGGAGCCGGTGAGTGGCGAGAATGTTGCAGGATCCGGCACGAACGCGAATTTCCCGTCGTCCGAGCCCTCGGTTGCCTGCTCGTGCAGATACCCGGTGTGCGACGTCAGCGTGCCGTGCTCCAGGTCCCAGTCGGCGACCAGTGACAGGCGAATCAGCTGCCGGTCGATTCCCTCGTAATCCTCGTTGGTGTAGGGGTTGGGCGCCACCGCGATCCGGTCCTTGCGGAAGTTGTTGATGCCACCGGAAGTGCTGGAGACCGCCGATTCGCAGTGCGGGCTGGCGTAGAGCACGTTCGGGTAGACGGAACCGGGCGGCCCACCGGGCGTCACGCCGGGCTCATACAGGCGGGCATTGCGGGCGGCGAGTGCGTCGGTATAGGTTCGACTGGTCAGCTTCTCGAAGCAGCGGAACAGCGCCGGGTAGGTGATCCCGGTGGCCAGGTCGGTATATGGCGTGCGCGTGGATTCCGGTTCCTTGGTCTCGCCGTTGAACCTCACGAACTGCGTGGCAGCCGGCCCGGCCTGCTGGTCCTGATACTCCGCACGGAATTTCAGCGTGAAGCCATCGGCGAGCTCCGATTTTGCCGTGAGGGCCAGGCCGTATCCCTCGTCGTCGGCCAGCGAATTGCCGGTGATCACGTTGTCGTAGAAGCCCGGCTCATCCCACCAGGCAGCATTGAAGCGCAGGCCGAGCTTCTCGCCGAACACCGGGCCAGACAGGCCGAACGAGGCGCTGTAGCGGTCGTACTCGGGGGCACCATCAGCCGATACCTTGGCTTCGAGGATGTCCGATGGATCCTGCGTGATGTACTGGATCGCGCCAGCAAAGGCGCTGCGGCCGTACAGGGCCAGCTGAGGGCCCTTGACGACCTCGACCCGCTCCACGTCCATCAGCCGGGTATTGAGCAGCGCACCGCCACCCGAACTGGTGATGGCCTCGGTCGACACGTCGATGCCGTCCACGAGGATGGCAACGTTCTGGCGGCCGCGCGTCGGCGACAGGCCGCGGATCGTGATCCGGGTATCGCTGTTCGATGCCCCCTCGTCGAATTCGATGGACGACAGTCCCTTGGAGATGTCACTGACACTGTTGAGCGATTTGCGCTGCAGGTCTGCCGAACTGATCGTGCTGATCGCGATCGGCACCTCCTGCAGGCGTTCCTCGCGCTTGCGCGTGGTGACGACGATTTCCTGGATCTGCGACCAGCCGGTGGCAGGCACCAGCAGGGCGATCGGACTGGACGCGAGCGTCAGGGCGACGGCCAGCGAAAGACCGTTGCGGGACTTTGTCATGTTCTCCCCCTTGGAATACGGGTGACCAACCGCGGGTCACCGATGGCGAAGTGAAAGATAGCCGCAAGCCGGCGATAAACCAACCATGTTGCGGAAATGTTCCGCCTGCGGCCCCGATCGGCCTGCAAGCGGTTGCGCACGATCCCGGGCGACCGCGGCCACTGCAGCACGATGGCAGCTGGTCGCAAAGGTCTTGTGGCCGGGCCAGCCCATGGGCGCAAGTTGTTGTTTGCCCGCCTCCTGATTGCCGGCAATGGTCATGCTGACGGTTGAGGCATGGCGATCCTGGCCACCGCTCCGGCACTCGGCTTGTCGCCCGATGCGGCCGACCCGCACAGCGCGTACCAGCGATTAATCAGCATCCAGCAGCACTCCCTTGGTGGTGGTCCGGCCATCGGCCACCGGAGCCGGTTGTGGATATCGGTGGCGGACCCGCAAGGCCGCGAGCAGCACCACCACGTTCACGAGGCCCATCATCACGAACGGTGCCTGCGCATTGATGTGGTCGTAGACGAAGCCGCCGGCGAAGGTCAGGGACATGATGCCGAGCGAGCCGCACAGGCCGAAGCTGCCGATCACCGTGCCCCGGCTGGCCTTCGGCGCCTCCTGGCCGATCAGCACGCCGGCCGCGACCATGACGCTGGCCTCGCCGATGCCGACCAGGATCGCGGCCGGCAGCACCCAGCCGCCGAGTGGATCTGCCACCTGGCCGAGCGAGAGGTAGCCGGCCGCCGCCAGCGCGAAGGCCAGGCACACGCCACTCAGTCTCGATATGCGGTCGAGGATCCAGCCCATGCCGAATGACCACACGAGCGCCACGGCCTGGGCCAGCCCGAAGACCATGCCGGCCCGCGCGGTGGCGGCACCCGGCGACAGGCCGGCCTGCACGCCGGCCTGGATGATCCACAACGACAGGAAGGTCGTGATGATCACGAGATCACCGCGCGAGGCAAAGGCCAGCAGGTAGGCAAGGCCGATCCGCGGGTTCTCGCGGGCCGCGGCAAGACCGATGCCGGATTGCTTCAGCAGCGTCAGCTTTGGCCGGCCAGGCTGCTCCTGCCTGGGCTGCAGGCCCCGCCAGAGGATGCCTGCGAGTACCAGCGTGCCGGCGGCAAAGATCCAGAAGCTGTAGTGGATGGCTGACTTGTCATCGAAGCCGCGCTGGCCGAGCCACAACGGGATCTTGGCCAGCACGAGGGCCATCAGCACCACGCCGAGTCCGTTGAACACGCCGATCAGGCCCATCCAGCGCCCACGCGTGGTTTCGGCCGTGTACTCGGCGAAGCAGGTCACCATCATCACGCTGGCAGCGGTCACGCCCACCGCATAGAAGGCGCGGAAGGCCATCAAGCCGAGTGTGGATTCCGCCAGCGGATAGAGGATGAGGCCGGCAGACATCCACGTGAGGCCGATGACGTAGATGATGCGCCGGCCGTGGCGGTCGGACAGCGCGCCGACCGTCCCCGCGATCAGCACCTGAATCACCTCCTGCACGCCGACCAGCTGGCCGGACAGCGACCCCTGCTCGTTCGCCG
>CAZMVP010000018.1:17523-21038 GCA_964569355.1 uncultured Chromatiaceae bacterium
CCGCGCCAGCGATTATGATCCCGTCTTTGCCGAGGAGCCAAGCAGCCATGCGCGACCTGTTGATGGGCTTTCTGGGCCGCGAGATCTCGCGGCGTGATTTCGGCCTCCGGCTGGCCGCCCTGGGCCTGAGTTCGACGGCAGTCAACACGCTGGTGGCAGACGCTGCGGAGGCGCAGGCGCCCGCGGCCGGTGGCGTGCCCTTCACCGGCACCGGTGCCGAGGTGCTCGTGGAGATGCTCAGGGCTTCCGGCGTGCGCTACGTCTTCGGCACCACGTCGACTGGCCTGTCGGCGGTCTTCGACGCGCTCACGCTGCGGCCCGATCCGCAGCTCATCATGGCGCTGGCGGAGTCCCAGGCCACCAGCATGGCCCACGGTTACGAACTGGCCACGAACCAGCCGTCGGTGCTGATGGTGCCCGGCGTCGCCGTGCCCAGCACGCTGAACAACCTGTACAACGCGTGGAAGGACCGCTCGTCGATCCTGATGCTGGCCGACAGCCAGGGCACCGCCTTCGACGGCCGCAACGGCTTCCAGCAGATGGATGACTGGCTGCAACCGACCGTGCCGTTCACCAAATGGCGTTGGCAGGTGGGCAACGAGCGCCAGATCGGCGAGATGGTCCGGCGCGGGCTGAAGCTCGCTGCCACGCCACCCGGTGGACCGGTGCATGTGCGGATCCCGCTCGACCTGCTGGGCGCGGCGAAGGTCACGCAGGCCATCTATCCGCGGTCTGGGCTCGACGTGCCGCTCGACCTGCCGCCAAAGCCCGAGCTGATCGAGCAGGCGGCGCGCTGGCTCATCGAGGCCAGGGCGCCGATGATCTGCGCCGGATCCGAGCTGACCCGCGCCCACGCCACGGCCGAGCTCGTCGCGCTCGCGGAGCTGATCGGTGCCCCGGTGGCCCAGAACTACAGCGTGTACAACGACTTTCCATTTCGCCATCCGCTGTTTGCCGGCTTCTACAGCCTGGGATCGCCGCGCGGGCTGGCCGGGACTGACCTGCTCCTGAACCTCGGCGGACAGGCACCCGGACCGGAGATGTTCGCGCCATCACCGCCGAAGAGTGCCCGCCTGGTCGAAGCCCGCATCGGGCTCGAGGGGATGGGCAACGTCCGGCCGGCCGACATCGCGATCGCGGCCGGCATGAAGGAGACGCTGACAGCCTTGCTAGATGCCGTGCAAGGCCTTGCCACGGCCGAGCGGCTCAAGGACATCGCCGGGCCGCGGCTCGAAGCGGCACGGGCCGGGCAGGCCAAGGCCGATGCCAAACGCAAGGCCGACGCCGCGGCGCTGTGGGACGCGAGCCCGATGTCCTGGCCCAGGGTGTCGGCCGAGATCGATGCGGCGCTCGCGGACGATGCCATCATCGTGCCGGAGCTGGATTACCGGACGCCCTTCGACTGGCTCGACATCGACATGAACCGCAAACGGCTGATCGGCCAGACCACCGGCTTCGCGCTCGGCTGGGGCATCGGCGCGGCATTGGGCGTGAAGGTGGCCCTGCCGGATCGGCAGGTGGCCTGCCTGGTCGGCGACGGCGCCCTGCTGTTTGGCCAGGTGGAGTCGCTGTGGACGGCATCCCGCTACGACATCCCCGTGCTGATCGTGGTGATGAACAACCAGAGCTACGACAATGAGCGGAACCGGATCCAGAACATCTCGCCGCTGATGCACAGCCAGGCGACGCGCGCGCAATGGAAGGACGTCACCTGTTATCTTGGCGACCCGGCGGTGGACTTCACCGGGCTCGCCCGCAGCTTCGGCATCAAGGGTGAGCGCGCAGGGACGCCGGCGGAACTGAAGAAGGCACTGAAACGCGGCATCGCGCAGTTGCGCGAGGGTCGGCCCTACCTGATCGACGCGATGATCATGCAGGTGGACCAGCGTGGCGAGCGGACCGAGCACACCTGGCATCCGCCGCTGTCGATCGCCGCGTTGCGCAGCCGGATGGTTTGATTTTTCACGGGAGCACCAATGTCCGACGCCAGCATCATGTACGTATTTCCCGGCCAGGGTTCGCAATACCGTGGCATGGGCAGCGACCTCTGCACCGATTTCCCGGTGGCGCGCGAGGTCTACGAGGAGGCCGGCGAGGTGCTGAAGTTCGACCTGAAACGGCTGTCCTTCGAGGACCCGGCGGGCGAGATCGGCCTGACGCGGAACACGCAGCCTACGCTGCTCGCCCACGAGATTGCCTGCCTGCGGGTCTTCGACGAACTGACTGGCGGCAAGGTGAAGCCCAGGCTCGCTGCCGGCCACAGCCTCGGCGAATACAGCGCGCTCGTCGCTGCCGGCGTGCTCGGCTTTGCCGATGCGCTGCGGCTGGTCAGGCGCCGGGGCGAGCTGATGGGCGAGCATGGCGAGGGCGGCATGCTCGCCCTGACGCTGGATGTGGACACCGCGCGGCCGCTTGCCGACCGGCATTACTGCCAGGTCGCGAGCTGCAACCTGCCCGAGCAGACCGTGGTCGGTGGCCGGGAAGCCGACCTCGATGCGCTCGCTGCCGACCTCGCCGAACGCATGCCGCGCAAGCGGGCCATCCGGCTCGCCACCGAGGGAGCCTTCCATACCTATTACATGGTCCAGGCCGCGCGGCTTTTCCGCGAGGATCTCGAGGCGGTCGATTTCGCGCCGCCGGCCATCGGCGTGCTGTCCAACTACACGGGCGCGTTGCACGAGGCCGAGCCCCAGGCGATCCGAACCCGGCTGTTCTTCCAGCTCTTCAACCCCGTGGATTGGGTCGGTTGCCTACGCACCGGCATGGCCTCCGGCATCAACACCTTCGTCGAGTTCGGCGGGGGCCTCGGCAACGAGGAGGGGCCGGCCACCAAGCGGCCCAACCTCGAGGGCATCATCCGGAAAACCGTGAAGGCCGGCGGGGGCGAGGCCCGGCACGTCGCGGCCATCAACAGCGGGACGTTGCGCGAAGCGGCCGCGGCCCTGCTCGGCTAGACTCCGCGCCATGCTGGACCTGCTGATGCACTTCGTCGACTTCGTGCTGCACCTGAACGTGCATCTCGATGAGCTGGTCACGAACTACGGACCCTGGGTCTACGGCATCCTGCTCCTGATCGTCTTCTGCGAGACCGGCCTCGTCGTGGTGCCATTCCTGCCGGGTGACTCGCTGCTGTTCGCGGCCGGTGCCATCGCCGCGTCCGGCCGGCTGGACATCACGCTGCTCTGCCTGTTGCTGATCGTCGCCGCGGTGGCGGGCAATGCCGTCAACTACTGGGTCGGCCGGCTGGCCGGCACCGGGCTGCAACGTCGCTTCCCGAGGCTGATCCGGCAGGATTACCTCGACCGCACGCATGACTATTTCGAGCGCTACGGCGGCAAGACCATCATCATCGCGCGCTTCGTGCCGATCATCCGCACGGTGGCTCCGTTTGCCGCCGGCGTCGGCGGCATGTCCCACGGTCGCTACCAGGGCTACAACGTGATCGGCAGCCTGCTCTGGGTGCTGTTGCTGGTGCCGGCCGGCTACTTCTTCGCCAACGTGCCCATCGTGCAGGA
>CAZMVP010000019.1:0-1294 GCA_964569355.1 uncultured Chromatiaceae bacterium
CTTGCCACGTTGTGCACGCCCATCGCCGACTGGTCGGACTATCACAGCGCGCATGTGGTCAAGGTGGTCTGTGCGGCCGACGGTCGCGCATTGTATTTCAGCCGGGCGCCGATCCCGGCGGTGGGCCACGGGTCGGCACGCGGGACGGAAGGCGGACCGGCCGCACCTCCGCCGGCCTTGCGTCACCTGGGCCTGTATGCGTACCGCGTCGGCCGGCTCAGGCAGCTGGCAGCGGCACTGCCGTGCGAACTGGAAATGCTCGAAAGCCTGGAGCAGTTGCGTGCGTTGTGGCTCGGCCTGGTAATCCAGGTTGGGCGCGCGGATGTAGCCCTCGGTCCTGATATCGATACGCCGGAGGACCTGGTGAAGGCCGAGGCCCACTTGCGGCAGTCCGGCATGACGGCGTGACGGGGAAACGGCTTAAGATGATGCGCCAATCACCGCACGGAGCAGCAACATGGCGCTGACATGGAATGTCATGGGAAGGGCCAGGCCAGCAGAGACCGACAGCATCAGGGTCCTGCTGGTCTGCATGGGCAACATCTGCCGTTCACCGATGGCCGAGGGCATGTTGCGCAAGCGCCTGGTCGATCGTCCGCTGGCGTTGCCGATCGAGATCGATTCGGCCGGCACCCATGGATACCACGAGGGTGCGCCACCGGATCCGCGGGCCCAGGCCGCCGCCCTGCGGCGTGGCGTCGACATCAGCGCACTGCGCGCGCGCCAGGTCATTGCGACGGACTTCGAGCGCTTTGACCTCGTGCTCGCGATGGATGATGACAATCGCAGCGTGCTCGTCGAACGGGCCGGAGAGGCCTTTGCCTCGAAGGTCCGCCTGCTGCTGGAATTTGCCGAGAGTCCCGACGGGCGGAACGTGCCGGATCCCTACTATGGCGGCAACCTCGGCTTCGAGCGGGTGCTGGATCTGGTCGAGGAGGCCATGGGTGGCCTCCTCGATGAACTGGAACGCATGGCCGACAACCGGAAGTCGGCCCGCGATGCGGGCCAGGCGCCCGGCTGATTCCTGCTATTCCCCGGCAGCGTCGCTGCCGCGATCCTCGCGATCGGCCGGCGATCCACCACTGCCGGCATTCGCATTGCCGGACCAGACCGTCCGGGTGGTGACCGGCGGCATGACCGGACGAACCGGCTGGGCCGTCGAGCTGGCCGGCGCGGGTGGTGGAGAGGCCGGCGCCGCGGGTGTCGGGGTGGCCGGTTTCGGAGCCCCCGTGGTTTCCCATGGCAGCTGCCGACCGGTGCCCCGTTCGATGTAAGGCTGGGGCGCCGGGCGTAT
>CAZMVP010000019.1:1394-4624 GCA_964569355.1 uncultured Chromatiaceae bacterium
TCACCGCGGCCCTCGCCCCGTTCGGGGCGTGGGGGGCGCGCCTGTGCGCCCTCGCCATCCCGCCGCGGCGGACGATTGCCACGCCGGCCACCGGGCCGGTCGTTGTTCCGGTGCCGGCCAGCGGCCCGATGGTCGGGCCGGGCTCCGGCCGGGTTCCGGCGTTGGGTATCGGCTTCGCGCACAGGCTCCGCAGCCGGTCCGCTGCCGAACAGCCAGATCTTCAGCCGGGTGAAGAGGCCTGGCACGGCCACCGGCGCGGCGGCCACCACCGGGGCGGGCGGCGTCGGCGCTGGCGTGGACGGCAGCACGCTGGCCACGGCTGGTACCGGCGGCTTGGGCCGGGCGGCCGCGAGATCGTCGCTCTCGATGGCTTCGTCGGCACTGGTTTCCGCCAGTTGATAGCTCGCGCCGGTGTTCTCCGGCAGCGTGGTCTGGTCGTCACGGACCCGGCGGAGCGTGTAGTTCGGCGTCTGCAGGTCAGGATTTGCCACCAGCACGACGGTCAGCTTGTCGCGTTCCTCGATCGTGCGGATCCACTCGCGCTTCTCGTTGAGCAGGTAGTTGGCCACGTCCACCGGGAGCTGGGCGATGATCTTCGACGTGCGCTCCTTGCGGGTTTCCTCCGCGATCAAGCGCAGGATGGCCAGCGCCAGCGACTCGACGCTGCGGATGTGGCCCATGCCGCTGCAACGCGGGCAGGTCTGGTGGGCGGAGTCGCCGAGCGACGGACGCAGGCGCTGCCGCGACATCTCCAGCAGCCCGAAGCGCGAGATCTTGCCGATCTGAACGCGGGCACGATCCATGCGCACTGAATCCCGCAGCCGGTTCTCGACATCGCGCTGGTTCCGCTGCGGGCCCATGTCGATGAAGTCGATGACGATCAGGCCACCGAGATCGCGCAGGCGCAGCTGCCGGGCGATCTCTTCGGCCGCCTCGAGGTTGGTGGCAAAGGCCGTGGCCTCGATGTCGCCACCCTTGGTGGCCCGTGCCGAGTTGATGTCGATGGACACCAGGGCCTCGGTGTGGTCGATCACGATGCTGCCACCTGACGGCAGCTCCACCGTGTGGGAGAACGCCGACTCGATCTGGCTCTCGATCTGGTACCGCGTGAACAGCGGCACCGGGTCGTTGTACGGGCGGAGCTTGCGCAGGTTCTGCGGCATCGCACGTTCGACGAACTGCCGCGCTTCCTCATAGGCCTTGTCATCGTCGATCACGATCTCGCCAACGTCGTTGGCGAGGTGGTCGCGCAGCGCCCGGATGATCGCGTTGCTGTCCTGGAAGATCAGGAACGGGGCAGGGCGGCTCACCACGGCGGACTTGATGGCTTCCCAGATGCCGAGCAGGTAGTCCATGTCCCACTTGAGCTCTTCCGCGGAACGGCCCACGCCGGCCGTCCGCACGATGACGCTCATGCCATCCGGCACCTCGACATCCTTCAGTGCTTCCCGCATCTCGTCGCGATCGGCATCGCTGATGCGCCGGGACACGCCACCGCCGCGCGGATTGTTCGGCATCAGCACGACGAAGCGGCCGGCCAGGCTGATGTAGGTCGTCAGGGCTGCGCCCTTGTTGCCGCGCTCCTCCTTCTCGACCTGGACGACGATCTCCTGGCCTTCGCGCAGGACTTCGCGGATGTTGATGTGGCCGCCGGACGACGGCTGGGTGACGAAATACTCGCTGGAGATTTCCTTCAGTGGCAGGAAACCATGGCGCTCTGAGCCATACTCGATGAACGCGGCGTCGAGGCTCGGTTCAAGCCGGGTGATCCGGCCCTTGTAGATGTTGGCTTTCTTCTGTTCCCGTGACTGGCTCTCGATATCAAGATCGTAAAGCTGCTGGCCGTCGACCATGGCCACGCGCAACTCTTCCTGCTGAGTTGCATTGACGAGCATTCTCTTCATAAGACCCTGCATGCGCAAAGGTTCGGGCGGCGGCATGCCCCGAGGCAGCCGCGGCCGGACCGGTGTGTATCGGTGGGCTTCCCTGGTGCCGATGGCCGGAAGATCTGCCAGTGCATCGGATCGGACCCGCTGCAGAAACACAGCCGATGGTCCCGGATCCGGATTTGAGGTGTGGCGGTGGCGCCTTGCGGCTGCCGCGTTCGCTGATCCCCGGAATCTTGCCTGAGCAACTCTGGTTCATCATCAGTACCAGCAGGAGGCCCGTTCTTGTCCGCCTTCGGCGGACCTCTAACTTGGCGGCGTGCATTCAGCACGCCGGTGGAGGCTGCACGGCCCGGCGCGTCCAGCCTGGGTGACCAGAAGCGCCGGGACTGGCAGTCGGCTACTATAGCAGCGCCGCTCTGGCCCAGCAATGCAGCGTCAGGCATAAGCCCTTGCCCCCACAGGAATTCCGGTGAACCCGCCAACCCCGCGCGCCGTCCAGGTCACCGCTGGCGGTGACGATGCCGGGCGACGGCTCGACAACTTCCTGCTCGGCCACCTGAAGGGTGTTCCGCGCACGCATGTCTACCGGTTGATCCGCAGCGGCGAGGTCCGCGTGAACCGCGGCAGGGCCAAGGCCGGATACCGGCTGGCGGCCGGTGACGTGATCCGCGTGCCGCCGGTCCGCCGGCCGGACCAGCTCAACGCCCCGCCACCCGGCCGGGTTCGCGCGGACTGGATCGAGGCCCTTATCCTGCACGAGGATGCCGACCTGCTCGTGTTGAACAAGCCATCGGGGCTTGCCGTGCACGGTGGCAGCGGCATCAGCCTCGGCGCCATCGAACTCCTGCGCGTTGCCCGCGGGCCGCGCTGCACGCTCGAGCTGGCCCACAGGCTGGATCGGGATACCAGCGGCTGCCTCTTGATCGCGAAGCGGGCATCGGCATTGCGGGACCTGCATGCACAGTTTCGCAATGGCACGGTGGACAAACGCTACCTCGCCTTGCTGATCGGGCGATGGCCGGGCCGGGCACGAACCGTGGATGCCCCGCTGGTGACCGAAGAGCGCCGCGGCGGCGAGCGGCATGTGCGCGTCGATGCGGCCGGCAAGCCGGCGACGACGCATTTCGTTCCGCTGGAGCGCTTTGCCGGCGCGGTATTGGCCGACGTGCATCTCGATACCGGCCGCACGCACCAGATCCGCGTGCACGCCGCATCCATCGGTCATCCGGTCGCGGGCGACACCCGTTACGGCGGCAATGACGATCCGGTCGTGGCCCGCGTCGGCCTGAAGCGGCTGTTCCTCCATGCCCGGTCGCTGGGGTTCAATCGCCCGGGGACGGA
>CAZMVP010000019.1:4724-8124 GCA_964569355.1 uncultured Chromatiaceae bacterium
GCGCGCAGCGCAGCGGCGAGCCAGATCAGCGGCAGGCCCTGGATTGCCGTGGGATCGTCGCTCGCGAGGGAATCGAGCAGCAGCACCCCGCGTCCTTCCGCCCTGAAGCTGCCGGCGCAATCCAGCGGCTGGTCGGCGGCGACGTAGGCTTCCGCTTCCACGCGGCTGAAACTGCGGAACCGGGCGAGCGTGCTGTCGACATGCAGCAGCGGCGGCTGGCGCGTGGCCGGACGGAGGACGCACACCGCAGTATGGAATGCCACGAGGTGTCCCGCGCAGCGCAGCAGCTGGTCGACGGCGCGACTGGCCGATCCCGGCTTCCCCAGGGTTTCCTCGTCGATCGACGCCACCTGGTCGCTGGCGATGACGACGGCCCCTGGATGGCGCGAGGCACCTGCCGCGGCCTTCTGCCTGGCCAGCCTCAGGGCCAGTGTCCGGGGCGCTTCGCCCGGAAGCCGCGTTTCATCGACATCCGGCACCAGGGTCTCGAAGGCGGGCAGGAAGCGGCGGAGCAGCTCGCGACGGGAGGCCGACTGGGACGCCAGGACCACCGTGGGTACCACGGCGGTTGTCATGGGTGGTGCCATTGAAGCTGGTGCTGGAATGGCCGATTCCTCCGGTCAGGCGTCCGTGACGGCGAAGACAGGATTTTGACACACTCCGGCACGATACCTATGATGCGAACCGCGATGGAGGCGGGGTGCATCGGGTCGACGGAGCTCAAGGAGCTGGTGGCCCGCGAGGCCCCGGTCAACCTGGCTTTCCCCGTGTCGAAACTGCCGCGGCTCGCGGCCTTGGTGCCGGCTGGCCAATTGGCCGCATCCGTCGCCGGGACCGGCATTGAGGCTCGGTTGGGGTTCGACGCCGGCACTGAAGGCCATCCGCGGCTGCACCTCGAGGTATCGGGCGTGGTGCCGGTGGTCTGCCAGCGATGCCTGGAAGTCATGGCCTGGCCGGTCGACGTGGACGTGCTGTTGACGATGATCGATCGTGATGGCGAGGCGGCATCGCTTGCTGACCCGTTCGACACGGTGGTGCTGGTGGATGGCGCCTTGCGGACCATCGAAGTGATTGAAGACGAGGTGCTGGCGGCCCTGCCGCTGGCCCCGCGGCATCCCGACATGAGCTGTGCCGGGGCTGTCGCGGATGAACCGATTTCCGAAGGCAGGCCCCACCGGCCGATGGCCGGACTTGCCGACCTGCTCCGTCGCGACAACCGGCGGGGCGAAGAGTGAAATTCAAGGAGACCTGCAATGGCAGTACAGAAGAGCCGAGTGACCCCGTCGCGCAAGGGCATGCGCCAGTCCCACGACAAGCTGAAGTCGCCGCCGATTTCCATCGAGCCGGCCAGTGGCGAAACGCACCGGCGCCACCACATCAGCGCCGACGGCTACTATCGTGGCAAGAAGGTGCTGGACACCCACGACGAAAACGACGGCGATTAGTCGCTGATCTGTTCCTGCGCGGCACCACCGGTGGTGGCCCTGCATGACGGCTGAACCCACCACCATTGCCGTGGACGCCATGAGCGGCGACGGCGGTGCCGGCGTGTGCGTGCCCGCATCGCTCGAGTATGTCCGCCGTCATCCCGATGTGCGGATCGTGCTGGTGGGCCAGGCCCACATCCTGCAATCCCTGGCCGATGCCAATGGCGGCCTGCCGGATGGCGTCTCGATCCACGACGCAAGCCAGGTCGTGGCCATGGACGAGCCGCCGGCCGAAGCCCTGCGCAAGAAGAAGGATTCCTCGATGCGCGTGGCTGTCGACCTTGTGCGCGACGGCAAGGCGCAGGCCTGCGTCAGCGCCGGCAACACCGGCGCCCTGATGGCTACCGCGCGCTTCGTGCTGAAGATGCTGCCGGGCATCGAGCGTCCGGCGATCATGGCGCTGCTGCCCACCCGGCATGGCGCGATCCACATGCTCGACCTCGGCGCCAATGCCGATTGCACGGCCGAGCAGCTCTGCCAGTTCGCCGTGATGGGCTCCGTCGTGGCGCGGGTCACCGAGGGGATCGACCGGCCGCGGATCGGCCTGCTCAACATCGGCGCGGAGGACATCAAGGGCAATGATGTCGTGAAGGAGGCCGCCGCCATGTTGGCGTCGAGCAGCGTGAACTACGTGGGCTTCGTCGAGGCGGACGGTATCCAGGATGACCGTGCCGATGTCATCGTCTGCGATGGCTTCAGCGGCAATATCGCGCTGAAGGCCATGGAGGGCACGGCCAAGCTGATCCGGCATTACCTGGAGCTCGAGTTCAGGAACGGGCTCTATGGACGGTTCGCCGGCCTCGTCGCCTGGCCCGTGCTGAAATCACTCGGACGCCGGCTGGATCCGCGCCGCTACAATGGCGCCAGCCTCGTCGGCCTGAACGGTGTCGTCATCAAGAGCCACGGCGGGGCCGACAGCCTGGCGTTCCAGCAGGCCGTGTCGGTTGCCAGGGTTGAAGCGGAGAAACGGGTGCCGGACCAGATCAGGACGTTGTTGGGCGAGCAGGTGGCATGAGGTATTCCCGCATTGCCGGCACCGGCCGCTACCTGCCGGAACGAATCCTGACCAATCGCGAGCTCGAGTCGATGGTGGACACCACCGAGGAGTGGATCACCGCGCGCACGGGCATCGAGCGGCGGCACCTGGCCGCGGATGGCCAGACCACCAGTGATCTTGCCGAGCAGGCCGCGCGCCAGGCCATGGAAGCGGCCGGCGTGACGGCCGACGAGATCGATTTTGTCGTGGTCGGCACGACCACCCCGGACCTCGTCTTCCCCAACATGGGCTGCCTGGTCCAGCGGCGCCTCGGCATCCCGGCTTGCCCGGCGTTCAGCATCGAGGCGGCCTGCAGCAGTTTCATCTATGCGCTGAGCGTGGCCGACCGCTTCATTGCCGGCGGCACCTCGAAGTGTGCGCTGGTGATCGGCGCCGAGACCCTGTCGCGCATCGTCGACTGGCAGGATCGATCGACCTGCATCCTGTTCGGCGACGGTGCCGGAGCAGTGGTGCTGAAGCCGGCCGAATCGCCCGGCATCCTGTCCTGCCACCTCGGCGCAGATGGCCGTCATGGCGATCTCCTTTATCACCCGTACGGCACGTCGAAGCCCCAGCGGCCGGGCGACCTGGAGCGGCCGTACATCCAGATGAAGGGCAACGAGGTCTTCAAGGTCGCGGTCCGGACACTCGAGGGCATCGTCGACCAGACGCTGGCCGCGAACCAGCTCGACCGGAGCGCCATTGACTGGCTGGTGCCGCACCAGGCCAACATCCGGATCATCCAGGCCACCGCCAAGCGGCTGGAGATGGGCATGGACAAGGTCGTACTGACGCTCCAGGACCATGGCAACACTTCGGCGGCTTCGGTGCCGATGGCGCTCGATGTCGCGGTACGCGATGGGCGCATCAAGCGCGG
>CAZMVP010000019.1:8224-12344 GCA_964569355.1 uncultured Chromatiaceae bacterium
ATCGTCGGTGCGGTCAGCACCGTCACCGCGAGCCATGAGCAGACGCTGACCGACATCGCGCGGATCCAGGGCCTGGGCTACGAGGAAATCGTCTGGGCCAATCCCGGAGTGGATGTCTGGCTGCCGGGCGATGGCACGTCCGTCACGCTGCCCAAGCGCTTCATCCTGCCGGGCACGCAACGCGATGGCGTGGTCGTGAACATCGCGGAATACCGCCTGTACTATTACTTCCGGAGCAACGGCCGGCAGATGGTATCGACCTTCCCGATCAGCATCGGCCGCATGGACTGGTCGACGCCGATCGGCCGTTGGCGCGTGGTCGCCAAGCAGAAGGATCCAACGTGGTACCCGCCGGAATCGATCCGCAAGGAGCACCTCGAGGATGGCCGCGGGTTCCTCGACAAGGTGGTGCCGCCGGGTCCCGACAATCCGCTGGGCAAGTTCGCGATGCGGCTCAGCGTGCCGGGGTACCTGATCCATGGCACGAACCGGCCGGTCGGCGTGGGCATGCAGGTCACCCACGGCTGCATCCGGATGTACCCGGAGGACATTGCGTCACTGTTTCCCGAAGTCCCGGTCAACACGCCGGTGACGATCATGAACCTGCCCTACAAGTTCGGCTGGTCCGGCGATGATCTCTACCTGGAGGTCAATCCACCGCTCGAGGATGACCACCCCACCCGCGATCGCGAGATGACCGCGCTCATGGAGCAGTACGTACAGGCCACGCGTGATCGCCCGGCGCGCGTTGACTGGCAGGCCGTCGAGGAGGCCTATCGACGCAAGGACGGCATCCCGGTGCGCATCGGTTCCGGCGTGGCGACGGAGCAGTCGACCGCCGCGAACTGAATCCCGGCCACGGGCATCTGCCCGGCGTTGAACCAGGAAAGACGAACGAAAAAAAAGCCGCAGCAACTGCTGCGGCTTTTTTGCTGCCTCCCGCGGGGGGAGGGCAGGCGGTGACCAGCCTCTTACTTGGCCTGGCTGCGCTTGAACATGCGATCAATCTTCTCGTTGGTCGCATCACAGCAGGACTGGGACTGGTTGGCGGCGTTCAGCGCCTGGTTGGCCGTGCTCTGGGCGCCGGAAGCCGTCTGCTTGGCGTCGGAAGCGGCAGCGCTGGCTGCGTCGGCGGCCGACTTGGCAGCAGATGCATCGGCAGCGACGCGATCCACACGGGCGGAAAGTTCATCGAGCTTGGCGCTGGACGAGCAACCGGCTGCGACAACCAACGCCAGTGCCAGTGCGCTTCCCTGCAGAGCATTTTTGATATTCATGTTTAAAAGTCCTTACACAACAGATTGATGGTAAACAACACACCCGGAATAGCAGTTGCCGAGACTCAAGGAAACCACCAGAAGATGATTTCCGCGGAAAATGATGAACGAATCATCATTAAAGAGCAAACAGCAATGCAGGCTGTCCGGGCTTGTCGTGCATCGCTGGCCCGGGTTGCTGACGCTTGTTCACCGGTCATTCAGTCGGGACATGGCGCTTCACTGCCGCGGCATTGCAGATGTACGACAGTGAAGACTTGCCACCGGCACGGTCGATATTGTCGTCGCTGACAGGTGCGCGTGGCCGGCATCACCGGAATGACGGTCGGGCCGGGTACCGGAACCATCATCGGACCGACTGCCCCTTGCAGCTCATCAATGCCTGTATATACTTACAGTGGTGTATGAATATACAGGTAAACGGAAATGTCCCCTGGTTTCGGGCTGACAACACGGCAGGCTGAAGTTCTTCAGTTCATTCAGCAGTTTATGGAGACAACCGGAATGCCGCCTACGCGGGCGGAGATGGCCCGCTCGCTGGGTTTCCGCTCCATCAATGCCGCCGAGGAACATCTGCGCACACTCCAGCGCAAGGGGGCCATCGAGCTCCTGTCCGGCACTTCCCGGGGCATTCGCCTGCTGGACCCGAGGAATGAAGGCGAGGGGAATGAGGTCGAGCCATCCCGCGATGATCCGCTGCCGGCCGGCCTGCCATTGGTCGGCAGGGTGGCTGCCGGCCAGCCGATCCTGGCCACCGAACACATCGAGGCCCGCTATCGGCTGGACCTTGCCCTGTTCAATCCCAGGCCCCACTACCTGCTGCGCGTCCATGGCATGAGCATGCGCGATGCCGGCATCCTCGATGGCGACCTCGTGGCAGTGCGCCGGCAGCCGGATGTCCGCAATGGCCAGATCGTCGTTGCGCGGCTCGATGATGAAGTCACCGTGAAGCGCTATCGGCAAGCGGGCACGACGGTCACGCTGTTGCCGCAGAATCCGGACTACCAGCCCATCAAGGTGGACCTGAAGGCCGAACACCTGGTGATCGAGGGCGTGGTGGTGGGCGTCATCCGCAACGGCATGTCGGCCACCGCGTGAGTTCCCATGCTGCCGGCAGTGATGAATGCGGGCCTGTGCCCCGGCCTTGCGGATGATGCCTCCCGTGATCGCGTAGCCAGCGGGTATCCCGCGCTCGACGAGCTGCTGGGCGGTGGCTGGCCGCTCGGCATGCTGACCGAACTGCTGGTTCCAGCCCCCGGTGGTGCCGAACTGGGCCTGCTGTGCCCGGCACTGGCACGGCTTGCTTCCTCCGGCCGGATCCTGCTGGTTGCGCCTCCCCTGATTCCCTATGCCCGGGGGCTTGTCGAACAGGGGCTGGCCCTGGATCGGGTGTTGATCGTCCGGGTTCGGCGGCCAGTGGAGATGCTGTGGGCCATGGAGGAAGCCCTGCGGTCCGGTGCCTGCGCCGGCGTCGTTGCATGGGCCGGCACGGCGGCAATCGAACGCATGGGTCCTTTCCTGCTGCAGCGATTGCACCTCCTCGCCAGCCGGAAGAACGCCTGGGCCGTATTGATCCGCACGACCTGCTTCCGCGGGGAACGGTCACCGGCCCGCCTGCGCCTGCAACTGCAGTGCGCGCCGCCCGCCACCCTGCAGGTCGAAATTTTCAGGAACCAGGGCCGGCGCACCGGGACCGTCGCCATCGAACGTCGTTTCCACCATCCGGCATGACCCGACCACCCGCGGCACAACTCTGGTTGTGCATCCATCTGCCGGCGCATGAGCCTGGCGACAGCGCGCCGGATGAAGCCACGCTGGAAAAACTGGCCGACTGGGCGATGCGGTTCACGCCGGCCGTGGCCGTGGCCGTGGGTGCTGATGCTGGTGATGCCCTGTTGCTCGAGATCCAGGGGAGCCTGCGTTTGTTCGGGGGCCTCGATGCGCTCCGGGCACGCATCGAGCGGAGCCTGCGGGCGCTGGGGAACGCAGCCGTGATGGCCTGTGCCCCCACACCGCGGGCGGCATTGTGGCTGGCCCGGGCCGGCATCCGGACACCGGCATGCACTCATGCGCAGTTGCGCCCGATGCTCACCGGCGTCGGGCTCCGGCATCTCGGCTGGCCGATGCGCAGCGTGCAGGCCTTGTCGCAGATGGGCGTGGCCACGGTGGGCGAGTGCCTGCGTTTGCCCCGGGCCGACCTTGCCCGGCGCCTGGGACCCGATTGCGTGCGTGCGCTGGACCAGGCCCTGGGCCGCTGCCCGGACCCGCAGGCATGGCATGTGCCTCGGTCGGGTTTTGCCGATGAACTCGAGCTGCCTGCCGAAAGCAGTGACACGACGCTGCTGCTCACGGCCTTCCAGCAGCTGTTCCGGCGGTTGCGGAACCGGCTCGAGCAGGAGCAGGCCAGCATTCGTGGTGTGTGGTGCCGGTTGAAACATGCCGATGGGCAGGAAACCCGCCTGCGACTTGGCCTGCAGCAGGCAGCAGGACCCGTGGAGGCCACCACTCGCCTGCCCGGGCTGCTCGGCTTGCGTCTTGCCGCACTCCACCTGCCTGCCCCGGTGGTGTGCGTGGCCTTGCAGGCCAGGCTGGAGTCCGGCCAGTCGCCGATCGGCACGGATCTGCTCGGTGCCAGCCTGGTGCCGGAGGGTGGGCTGAAGCTGCTGCTGGAGCGATTGCGGGCGCGATTGGGCGGGCAGGCGGTGCAGGGCATTGCCTCGTGGCCCGAGCATCGGCCGGAAAAAGCCTGGCGTGCCGTGATGAACCCGATGGCAAATGCCGTGAAGGGATCCGGGGCAACGGCAACGTCGCATGCCTGGCCCATGGGCGATGCGTCCCGGCCC
>CAZMVP010000019.1:12444-20465 GCA_964569355.1 uncultured Chromatiaceae bacterium
CGATGGCTTGCGCCTCGTTGTGCTGGCCGCCGACCGGGACGGTTATGCGGCCTTGTGCGGCCTGATTACCCGGGGGCGCCGGGCAGCAGCCAAGGGCTCCTATCACCTGGTTCGCGATGATTTCGAATCCCTGCCGGCCGGCTGCCTTTTATTGTGGCTGCCGCCGGCTGGCAGGCCTGATCCTGCCGACGCCCGTTGGCTCAAGGCCCGCTTCGACGGTCGCATCTGGCTCGCCGTGGAGCTGCATGCCGACGGTGATGCAGCAGGGCGCTGCCAGCGGTTGATGGATTTCGCCGCGGCCGCCGGCCTGCCGCCCGTGGCCGCCGGCGATGTCCACATGCATGTGCGTGGCCGGCGTGCCGTGCAGGACACCCTCACGGCCATCCGCCGCCGCCTGCCGCTGGCGGAAAGTTCCGTTGGCCTGCATCCCAACGGCGAGCGGCACCTGCGCACCCGTGTCGAACTGGCCAGCCTGTATCCGGTGAGCCTGCTGGCAGCGGCCGTGGAGATCGCCGACCGCCTGCACTTCTCCCTCGACGAGCTGCGTTACCAGTATCCCCATGAGCTCGTACCGGCAGGGCATACCCCGACGAGCTGGCTCAGGCATCGCACCCTCGAGGGCCTGGCGCAGCGCTGGCCAGATGGCGTGGCCGACCATGTCCGGCAACTCGTCCTGCACGAGCTCGAGCTGATCGCGGAGCTGCGCTACGAGGCCTATTTCCTGACCGTGGACGATATCGTGCGGTTCGCCCGTGGCCGCGGCATCCTCTGCCAGGGCCGGGGTTCGGCCGCCAATTCCGCGGTGTGCTTCTGCCTCGGCATCACCGAGGTGGATCCGGCGCGGATGTCGCTTTTGTTCGAGCGCTTCATCTCGCGCGAGCGCAATGAGCCGCCGGACATCGACGTGGACTTCGAGCACGAGCGGCGCGAAGAGGTCATCCAGTACATCTATGCCCGTTATGGCCGGGAGCGCACCGCGCTGACCGCCACGGTGATCAGCTATTGCCCCCGCAGCGCCATTCGCGATGTCGGCGCGGCACTGGGCCTGTCCCGTGCCGAAACCGGTGCCATCGCCCGCAACCTGCAGTGGTGGGATGGACTCAAGCTCGTGCCGGAACGCGTGCGCGAGGTGGGCCTCGATCCCGACAGTCCGCTGCTGCGGCGACTGCTCTCCCTGGCCGGCACGCTGATCGGCTTTCCCCGGCACCTGTCGCAGCACGTGGGTGGTTTCGTGATGACGGAAGAACCCCTGCACCGGCTCGTACCGGTGGAGAACGCCGCGATGGCAGGCCGCACGGTGATCCAGTGGGACAAGGATGACCTGGACGAGATGGGTTTCCTGAAGGTGGACGTGCTGGCGCTCGGCATGCTGTCGGCCATCCGGCGGAGCTTTGCGTTGTTGAAGGCACACAAGGGCATGGCACTCACGTTGCACGATGTGCCGGCGGAGGATCCGGCCGTGTACGCGATGATCAGCCGGGGCGACACGATGGGCGTGTTCCAGATCGAATCCCGGGCCCAGATGGCCATGCTGCCGCGGCTGCAACCGCGCTGCTACTACGATCTCGTCATCGAGGTGGCCATCATCCGGCCCGGGCCGATCCAGGGCGACATGGTGCACCCCTACCTGCGGCGCCGGAGCGGGGAGGAGCCGGTGAGCTATCCGAGCGCCGCGGTGCGCGGGGTCCTGGAACGCACGCTCGGCGTGCCGATCTTCCAGGAGCAGGTCATGCAGCTGGCCGTGGTGGCGGCCGGGTTCACGCCGGGCGAGGCCGACCAGTTGCGCCGGGCGATGGCGGCATGGCGTCGCCGGGGAGGGCTCGCGCCGTTCGAGGAACGGCTGATCGCCGGAATGCGGGCTCGCGATTACCCGGAGGACTTTGCCCGGCAGATCTTCCGGCAGATCTGCGGCTTCGGCGAGTATGGCTTCCCGGAATCCCATGCCGCGAGCTTCGCCTTGCTGGTGTATGTCTCGGCCTGGCTGAAGCACCACGAGCCGGCGGTCTTCTGCTGTGCGCTGCTGAACAGCCAGCCGATGGGCTTCTATGCTCCTGCGCAACTGGTGCAGGATGTCCGCCGCCACGGCGTGGCGGTACGTCCCGTGGCCGTGAACCACAGTGACTGGGACTGCACGCTGGAACCGGACAACAATCGCCCGGAAAGCAGTCGCCCGGAAAACAGCAAATGGGCGCTTCGGCTTGGCCTGCGCCTCGTGACGGGATTGCGCGAGGCCGACGGCCTGCGGCTGGTGGCGCGGCGCGGAGACCGGCCCTACCGGGATGTCCACGACCTGCACGCCCGTTCCGGCCTGTCGTCATCGGCCCTTGGCCTGCTGGCTGCGGCCGGCGCGCTGGCCGGCATTGCCGGTGATCGCCACCAGGCGCGCTGGGCCGTGGCCGGCGCTGAGCCATCGTTGCCGGTTCTGCCGGCACCGTGGTTCCAGGAAGGGACCCCGCTGTTGCGGGCACCCACCGAGGGCCAGGAGATCAGGGCCGACTACCAGTCCACGGGCCTGACGCTGGGCCGGCATCCGCTGGCCCTGCTGCGCCAGGAATTGCGTCACCGGGGCATCCGCACCGCCAGCGAACTGCAGGCCATGGCGGATGCCACGCGGGTGCGGGTGGCAGGCATCGTCACGGCACGCCAGCGGCCGGGCAGTGCCAAGGGCGTGACATTCGTGACCCTGGAAGATGAAAGCGGCTACGTGAACCTCATTGTCTGGCCAGGGCTTGCCGAGCGACAGCGACGGGTGCTGCTCGAGTCGCGCCTGCTCGGCGTGTGGGGCAGGGTGCAACGCCAGCGGCCACACCAACAGCAGGGCACGGGCGCGGGGTCGGTATTGCATGTGATTGCCGGACGGCTCGAGGACCATAGCCGGCTGTTGGGTACACTGCTGACGCGCAGCCGGGATTTTTCCTGACCGGGAGTGTTCTGCCGTGTGTGGCCGCTATGTCAGCAGGATCGACGCCTCACTGGAGCGCGACTGGCAGCTCGACCGCCCGCCGCCCCTGTTCGAGAGCTACAACATCGCGCCCACGCAGTCCGTGCCCGTGGTCCGGGAGAAGGGCGGCGAACGGCAGTGCGAACTGCTGCGCTGGGGGCTCGTGCCGTTCTGGGCCCGGGGCGTGCCGCCGAAGCTCAGCATGATCAATGCCCGCATCGAGACGATGACCACCGCCGCCAGCTATCGTGGACCCTGGAAGCGCGGGCAGCGCTGCATCCTGCCGGCACTGGGTTTCTACGAGTGGCAGGCCCGGGAATCCGGCAAGCAGCCGTTCTACATCCACCTGCCCGGCCAGCCGCTGTTCGGCCTGGCAGGCCTCTGGGATGCCTCGACGGCGGCTGATGGCACCGTGGTTGAATCATGCACGATCATCACGATGCCGGCCAACGCGCTCATGGCGGAAATCCACAATGGCCGCGCGCGCATGCCCGCGATCCTCGAGCGGGCCGACTTCGATGCGTGGCTGGCCAACGATGCCGAAGCCGCCCGTCGATGCCTCAAGCCCTGTGCGGCCGAAACGATGGATGCCTATCCGGTGGGCACCGCGGTGAATTCGCCGCGGAACAACGACCGCCGGCTGATCGATCACCTGAAGCGGTAGTTGGCCTGCACGGCCAGCATGTTCACGTAATTGTGGTAACCACCCGTGATGCGGCCATTGGCCTCGACGTCGCCTGCATCCTGGTCGATGTGCGTCGTGCTCATGTAGATATGGGCATAGGCCATGTCGAAGGACAATTGCGGCGAGTAATGGTACCGCGCGCCCATCGTGATCCACTTGCGATCGTTGTCGGGCAGGCGCGGGGTCCGTTCCGTGTCGCGGACCGGTGATTGATCGAAGGCCAGGCCGCCGCGCAGCGTCCAGCGGTCGTTGAGGTCGAGGCTGGCGCCCAGCGAGTAACGCCAGGTATCGCGGAAGTCTTCCGGCGTGTTGATCAGGATCGAACCATTGCCCCGGTCGATCTCCAGGTGCTGGACGTTGTCCCAGCCCGTGTACTGGACATCGGCCATCAGGTGCCAGCGACTGCCGAGGTCATGGTAGACGGAGAGATTGGCGGATTGCGGCACGTCCAGCGCCACGCTCACCGGTCCATTGGCCAGCAAGCCGCCATTCACTGCCGCCACGACAGCGTCCCCGACTGGCTGTATCGATGGCGGCAGCGGGGCGAGCGGTGGCGTGCCGAAATTGGAGTTGCCCTGGAGGCGGTAGTCGATCCGCGAGCGGTACTGCAGGCCGATGCGGGTTTCCGGCGTCAGCCAGAACAGCACACCGGCGTTCCAGCCCCAGGCGCTGTCATGCCCCTTCACCCTGGCATCTGCCTCGAGGCCCAGGGCCGAGGTGAACAGCGCGGGAACTGCCTCGGTCGGGATGTTGCCCGCCGCGACCCCCTGCTCGACGGCCTGGATGATCGCGCCGGTGTAGTTCACGCGATTGGTGAACTTGGCATTGATGTACTGCCAGTTGATGCCGAAACCGATGGCGATGCGCTCATTCAGCCGGAATGCAAGCGATGGGTTGAGATTGACGGTCTCGACTTCCGATTCGATGGCCTGGAAGCGTCCGCGCCAGGAGGTGTCGTATTCGGTGGTCAGGCCGAATGGCGCATTGACGCCGATGCCGAACCACCAGCGTTCATTGATGGGCGTGGAGAGATACAGGGCAGGCACGGCCGCGCATGAAGCCGCATTGCCCCCATCACCGCCGGCCGGCTGCAGGGCCGCAGGCTCAGACCGGGCATCCAGGAATTTCATTGACGGGCAGATCAGGCTGGTGGCAGCGGCCATCTGCACGCCCGGCAGGCGCACCATGCCGGCCGGGTTCGTGTAGATCGTGCTGGCATCCCCGGCCACCGCGGCGCCGCCGGCATAGGCGTTGCCCATGCCGCTGCCGCTGAGCTCCTGGAGCGCGAAGCCGGAGCCGAACGCCGGACCGACTGCCAGCAGTGCCACCGGCACGATCCCCGCGAGCCACCAGCTTCCGTATCGTGCTTCCCGACTGCTGCTCATGATCGTGCGTTCCTGATCCGGTCAAGCTGCCGGAAGCAGTGTAGGGCGAACATCGCAGCATTGTTAGCCGGCCACGCAGCATGGCGAGCGTGCCCGGCCATCATGGTGACAGTCGGACGCGGTCAATGCCGGCGGGAGATCACTTCGTCACGGGCAGGTCCAGGGAGGTGGCGGTGTAGCGCGTCCAGGTCTGTGACCGGCCGAACAGCGAGATGCCGATGAAGCCGCGCACCTTGATCGTGCCGGCGCCGGTCACGGTGATCCGGCAACGGTAGGTCTTGCCCGAATCCGGATCATAGATGGTGCCACCGGACCACTGGCCGTCGCCGTCGTAGTGCATGTCGCGCAGGATGACCTGGCCACGGAGCAGCTGCGAGCGGCGGGAGGCATCGGGATTGTGCGTGTCGGTGCGGGTCGGGGCGTTGCCGCCGACGATCCGTCCCGTCAGCTCGCCATCGGCGGAAATCGCGAGCTGGATGATGCCGTCCTTCGGCTCGGTCAGCCAGTTGCCGCTGATGGCCCTGGCCGCGGCATCGATGGGTGTCGTGTCAGCCGCGGCGTCGTGGCCGGCAACCAGGCTGAAGGCGAGCAAGGCTCCTGCCAGTGCAAGGCAGCTGCGTGGCTGCATGATCCACCTCCGGGCTGTCACCAGTCCTCGAAGTCCTCCAGGTCGCGCGCGGTACGCTTGCGCTCGAGGTAGTCCTCGAGCTTCTGCCGCGCGCACTGCACGTCCGGCTTGCGGCCGTGGTGCGACTCGGCCTCGAGCTCGGCGATCAGGTTCTCGACGTTGATTTCGACGGACTGCTCGCCGATGTTGTCGGAGCCGGCTTCGGCGATCTCGGAGTCATTGTCCAGGGCATCGGTGGCCTCATCCTCTTCGGCACCGGCCTCGGCCACGGTGGCACCCCGCGGGGGCTGGATCACGGCCGGCTTCGGGGCGGGGCCCCGGCGGCCCTTGGCTTGCATGGCTGCTTTGCGTGCCATCTGGTCAGTCCTTATGTTGAAGGAACAACGCCGACGCCGTTCTTATAATCACCTCGTTTGCCGAAAACAATCCCGGTTTCCACAAATCGTGACTCGTTACCGGGCGGCGTCCTTGCTGTCTATTCAACTAGTTGATTAAGTTCGAAAATCGGCATCAGGATCGCCAGCACGATGATCAGCACGATCACGCCCATCGTGACGATGAGCGCCGGCTCGAGGATGCCGAGCAGGGCGGCGATGAGTCCGTCCATCTCGCGCTCCTGGTTGGCTGCCGCCCGGCCGAGCATGGTTTCAAGCTCGCCGCTGGCCTCGCCACTCGAGATCAGGTGCACGCAGATCGGCGGGAAGTAACCGCCGACCGCCAGCGATTTGCCGATCGGCGCACCCTCCCGAACGCGTTCGGCGGCGCCTTCCACCGCTTCGCGCATCGGCATGCTGGTGACCACGGCGGCCGAGATCCGCAGGGCCTCGAGCACCGGCACGCCACTGCCGGTCAGGATGCTCAGCGTCCGCGTGAAGCGCGCCGTGTTGGAGCCGCGGACCAGCTTGGCGACGAGCGGCGTGCGCAGCAGCAGCTTGTCCAGCCAGCGTCGCGGCCCGGGCCGGCGCAGTGCCCGTCGCGCGGCAAACACTGCCGCGATGATGGCAAGCACAAGGAAGATGCCGTAGCTGCGCAGGAAATCGCTGAGCCCGATCAGGAACACGGTCAGGCCGGGGAGCTGGTGCCCGGTGTTGGAGAACACGCCGACCACCTTGGGCACGACATAGACCAGCATGCCGCTGACGATCAGCAGTGCGAGCACCGTCAGCACGATCGGGTAGATCATCGCGTTCTGGATCTTCTGGCGCAGCACCTGACGGCCCTCGGTGTAGTCGGCCAGCCGTTCCAGCACGGCATCGAGGTGGCCCGACTGCTCGCCGGCGGCCACCGTGGCCCGATAGATCTCCGGGAAGGCCTTCGGGAAATCGCCGAAGCCGGCGGCCAGCGTGTGGCCTTCCATGACCTTGGACCGGACGCCGATCAGCACGCTCTTCACGCGTGGCGACTCGGTCTGTTCCGACACCGCAAGCAGCGCTTCCTCGAGCGGCAGGGCGGATTGCACCAGCGTCGCCAGCTGCCGGGTGACCATCGCGAGGTCGGTTGCCGACCTCGTCGGCCGCAACGTGAACGAGCGCTGACGCGAAGCCTCGCGCTCGGCGACTTCCGTGACCGTGAGCGGCAACAGCTGGCGATCCCGCAGGACCTGCCGCACATGCCGGGCGGTATCGCCCTCGAGGATGCCGCGGCTTTCCTTGCCGCTGGAGTCGACCGCCGTGTATTCGAATGCGCCCATCGGCAGAGCTTACCGGGTCGTTCAGTCCGAACGGGTGACGCGCAGGACCTCTTCGAGGGTCGTCACGCCCGCCAGCGCCTTTTGCAGGCCGTCGTCGCGGATGCTGGGACCACGGGTGCGGGCATAGCGCTCGAGTTCGTGTTCACCGGCTCCGTCGTGGATCATCGTGCGGAATTCGTCATCGATCGTGACCAGCTCGTAAATGCCGGTACGACCCCGATAACCGGCCCCGCCGGCCTGCAGGGCCGCTTCGTCCGGATGGTAGAGCAGCGGCGGATGGGCCGGATCCACGCCGAGCGTGCGGCATTCGTAGTCCCGGGCGGTGTAGGCGGTCTTGATCGCGGGATCCAGCACCCTGACGAGGCGCTGGGCCAGCACGCCGATCAGGCTGGAGGAGAGGAGGAAGGGCTCGACACCCATGTCTCGCAACCGGGTCACGGCGCCGACCGCGGTATTGGTGTGCAGGGTCGACAGCACGAGGTGTCCCGTGAGACTCGCCTGTACCGCGATCTCGGCGGTTTCGAGGTCGCGGATCTCGCCGACCATGACCACGTCGGGATCCTGGCGCAGGATGGCCCGCAGGCCGCGCGCGAAGGTCATGTCGGCCTTGGTGTTGACCTGCGACTGGCCGATGCCATCGATGTAGTACTCGATCGGGTCCTCGACCGTCATGATGTTGCGCGTGTTGTCGT
>CAZMVP010000020.1:0-20232 GCA_964569355.1 uncultured Chromatiaceae bacterium
GAGAACAGGTTCTTGCCGCCCTTGGCCAGCGACTGGTGCACGTGCATGCCGCTGCCGTTGTCACCGACCAGGGGCTTCGGCATGAAGGTGGCCGTCTTGCCGTAGGCGTGCGCGACGTTCTGCACGACATACTTCAGGATCTGCACCTGGTCACCTTTCTCGGTGAGGCCGCCGAAGCGCACGCCGATCTCGCACTGCCCGGCCGTGGCCACTTCGTGGTGGTGCACCTCGACGCCGAGGCCCATTTCCTCGAGCGTCAGGCACATCTGGGAACGGATGTCCTGCAGCGAGTCCACCGGTGGCACGGGAAAGTAGCCTCCCTTGACGCCGGGTCGATGGCCCGTGTTGCCGTTCTCGTAGACCTTGCGCGTGTTCCAGGCGCCCTCTTCGGAATCGATCTGGTAGAACGAGCCGCTGACGTCAGAGCCATAGCGGACATCGTCGAAAATGAAGAACTCGTTTTCCGGGCCGAAGAAGGCCTGGTCGGCGATGCCGGTGGACTGCAGGTAGGCCTCGGCACGCCGGGCGGTCATGCGCGGGCAGCGGGCATAGCCCTGCATCGTCGAGGGTTCGTAGACATCACACCGGACATTGACGGTGGCGTCTTCCATGAACGGATCCAGCACGAGCGTGGACGCGTCGGGCATCAGGATCATGTCCGACTCCTGGATCCCCTTCCAGCCGGCGATCGACGAGCCGTCGAACATCCTGCCATCCTCGAAGAAGCCCGCATCGACCGAGTGGGCCGGAATGGTGAGGTGCTGTTCCTTGCCGCGCGTGTCGGTGAAGCGCAGGTCGACGAACTTGGCGTCCTTTTCCTTGAGCAGTTTCAGGGCTTCGGCGGGCGTGGACATGGACTCTCCTCGGGCTGGATCGGACGTGGGGTGGGAGCGACGTCGCGCCGGCGGCGATTTCGAAGTCTCGTCGCGGCGCGCTATGCTATTGCAAGTGGCGTGCCAAAAGCGAGCAAGCTCCAAGCCGTTGTTTTCCCTGAATTGATGCAAACCATGCCGAGACACGATGCACCAGGTTGGTGCCTTGCGGGTGCCATGCCTGCACCATGTTCTGGCAGCGTGGCCTGCCCGCCGATGGCAGGCCGCGCTGTCCGCCCCGGGACAGAACGCTATACTGCGGCGCCTTTCGCCAACGGATCGCCCTGAAGTTGTCGCAGCCAAACCGTCCTCGCACGTTCCAGGACCTCATTCTTGCGTTGCAACGGTACTGGGCCGACCAGGGTTGCGTGATCCTGCAGCCGTACGACATGCCAGTTGGCGCCGGGACCTTTCATTCGGCCACCTTCCTGCGGGCCATCGGGCCCGAGCCGTGGAGTGCCGCCTACGTGCAGCCCAGCCGCCGCCCCACCGACGGGCGATACGGCGAGAATCCGAACCGGCTGCAGCACTATTACCAGTTCCAGGTGGTCATCAAGCCCTCCCCGCTGGAGATCCAGCAGCTCTACCTTGACTCGCTCCGGGCACTTGGCATCGATCCGCTGGTTCATGACATCCGCTTCGTCGAGGACAACTGGGAATCCCCGACCCTGGGTGCCTGGGGCCTTGGATGGGAAGTCTGGCTCAACGGCATGGAGGTCACGCAGTTCACCTATTTCCAGCAGGTGGGTGGCCTGGACTGCCGGCCGGTGACTGGCGAGATCACCTACGGGCTGGAACGGATCGCGATGTACCTGCAGGGTGCCGACAGCGTCTACGACCTGACCTGGACCGATGGCCCGCTGGGCCGGATCAGCTACGGGGACGTCTTCCACCAGAACGAGGTCGAGATGTCGCGCTACAACTTCGAGGCTGCCGATGTGGCCGTGCTGGTACCGCGGTTCGAGGCCGCGGAACGGACTTGTCGCGGCCTGATCGAGGCCGGGCTGACGTTGCCGGCCTATGAACAGATGCTCGATGCCTCGCACACCTTCAACCTGCTCGATGCCCGCCGCGCGATCTCGGTGAGCGAACGCCAGCGCTACATCCTCCGGGTGCGCGAGATGGCGCGGGCCGTCGCCCAGGCCTATTACGCAAGCCGCGAGGCGCTGGGCTTCCCGATGCTGGCGCGACCGGCGGCAGCCACCCGGCGAGCCTGAGCCCGGCAACCCGCACCCATGGCAAACACGGAAGACTTCCTGGTCGAGATCGGCACCGAGGAACTGCCACCCAAGGCGCTCCTCGACCTCGAGCATTCATTCGCCACGACCATCGCGGATGGCCTGCGCCAGGCCCAGCTGGAATCCGGCGGGCTGCAGTCCTTCGCCACGCCACGTCGGCTGGCGGTGCTGGTCCGCGGGCTGGCCATGCAGCAGCCTGCGCAACGCATCGAGAAGCGCGGGCCACCGGTGTCGGTGGCCTTCGCCGCTGATGGATCGCCGACCCGCGCAGCGCTTGCCTTCGCCGAGGGCTGCGGCCTGCCCGTCGGGGCGCTCGGCCGCGTCGAGACGGCCAAGGGCGCCTGGCTGTTCCACGCCGATGACGTGCCCGGCCGCCCAGCTGCCGAGTTGCTGCCCGGGATCGTCGAGGCGGCCCTGGCCGCACTGCCCATTCCACGACGCATGCGCTGGGGCAGTGGCGAAACGGAATTCGTGCGGCCCGTGCATTGGATCGTGATGCTGCTTGGCCCAGACGTGTTGCCTGCACCGATCCTCGGGCTCGAGCCGGGTCGGCGCACGCGCGGCCATCGCTTCCATGCGCCCGGCTGGCTGTCGATCGACCGGCCTGGGGATTACGCGGAACTGCTGGCGACACGAGGCAAGGTGCTTGCCGATCGGGCCAGCCGGCAGGAACGCGTGAAGGCACTGGCTCATGCGGCTGCGACAGCCGCCGGCGGTATGCCGGTGCACGATACCGCGCTGCTCGAGGAGGTTGCCGCGCTGGTCGAGTGGCCGGTGGCCGTGACGGGCAGTTTCGCCGCCGATTTCCTGCGATTGCCCGATGAAGTCGTGATCGCCACGTTGCAGGGCCATCAACGTTATTTCCCGTTGCGGGATGCGGCGGGCGCGCTGCTGCCACGCTTCGTGACCATCGCGAACATCGAGAGCCTGGATGCCGACCAGATCCGCCAGGGCAACGAGCGTGTCGTGCTGCCCCGGCTGGCGGATGCCGCCTTCTTCTGGGACCAGGATCGCAAGGAGACACTGGCTGGTCGCATCGGCCGACTGGACCAGGTGGTGTTCCAGAAGGGGCTCGGCAGCCTGCGCGAGCGCTCGCAGCGGATCGCCGAGCTTGCTGTCGGCATTGCCGGGCAACTCGATGTCGATGCCGCCGTCGCCGAACGGGCCGCATTGCTCGGCAAGACGGACCTGCTGACCGCCATGGTTGGCGAGTTCCCGGAGCTGCAGGGCCGGATGGGATACCACTACGCACGCCATGACGGCGAACCGGATGCCGTGGCAGCGGCCATCGAGGAGCAATACTTGCCGCGGCATGCCGGCGACCGGTTGCCGGCGACGCCGGCCGGCCGGGTGCTGGCCATCGCGGACCGTGCCGATGCACTGGCGGGTGGCTTCGCCCTGGGCAAGCGCCCGACCGGCAACAAGGATCCTTTCGGGCTCCGGCGCGCCGCGCTCGGTCTGTTGCGGATCCTCATCGAGGATCGCATTGACGTGGATCTGCCCGTCCTGCTGGCCCGGGCGATTTCATTGCAGCCACCGGCAGTGAAGGAGCCGAAGGCGCTGGCCGATGAGCTGCATGAATTCATCCTCGATCGGGCCCGCTCCTGGTACATCGACGGCCTGGCACCGGACCTGCCCGCCGGCACCATTGCCCTGGAAACCTTCGAGGCCGTGCGCGAACGCAAGCCGGCATCGCCAGCCGACTTCCACGAACGGCTGCTGGGCGTGCGAGCCTTCCAGGCTCTGCCGGAGGCCGCAAGCCTCGCGGCGGCGAACAAGCGGATCGCCAACATCCTGCGCACCGGCGCCAACGACGGCAGGCAGGACACCGTTGATCCCGCATTGTTCGATGCGCCCGAGGAGCGGGCATTGCACGATGCCATTGCGGCACTCGAGGCCGGCCATCACGAGGCGCTGCGCCGACGCGATTACCGTGGGGTGCTGCAGGGCCTGGCAACACTCAAGATGCCGGTCGATGCCTTCTTCGATGCGGTGCTCGTGATGGCTGACGACCCGGCGGTCCGTCGCAACCGGCTGGCGCAACTCGGACGCCTGCGGGCGCTGTTCCTCGATGTCGCCGACCTCTCCCGCCTGACTGTGCCGGCGGACGCCGGCTCAAACGGCGGCGGGTCCGGCGGCTGATCGCCGCGGCCAACGACAACCCATGTCGGGCGAGGATCATCCGCAGCTCGTGGTTCTCGACCGCGATGGCGTGATCAATGCGGAGTCGGCTGACTTCATCCGGTCGCCGGATGAATGGCGGCCTCTGCCCGGCAGCGTGGCGGCGATTGCGGCGCTCTCGCGGGCAGGTTTCACCGTCGTCGTGGCGACCAACCAGTCCGGCGTGGCCCGCGGTCTTTTCACGCTCGATGTCCTCGCGGCAATCCATGCACGGATGAGCGAGGCAATCGAGGCGGAAGGTGGCCACCTGGCCGGCATCTTCGTCTGTCCACATGGACCCGGCGATGGTTGCGATTGCCGCAAGCCCTTGCCAGGCCTGTTGCGCCAGATCGAGGCACGGTTCGGCACGACGCTCGCAGGCCGACCCGTGGTCGGCGATTCGCTGCGCGACCTTGAGGCGGCCTGGCAGGTATCCGGCCGAGCCATCCTGGTACAGACCGGCAACGGTCGGAAGACCCTGCGGGAGCTGGACATGGGAGCGTCGGGCAACGGGCACGTGGAGATCTTCCCGGATCTCGCTGCGGTGGCCCGCCAGTTGATTGCGGAAGGTACGCCATGCTGATCCGGTCGGTGATCTTCACGGTGATCCTGTTCGTCAGCGTGCTGCCGTGGAGCATGATCGTCGTGGCCGGCAGGCTCGTCGGTTATCCGACTTCCTACCGGTTGGTGGTGATCTGGGTGCGCGGCATGTTCTGGCTGCTCGAACGGATCTGCCACCTGGGCATCCGGGTGGAGGGTCGCGAAAATATCCCTGCGCAAAACGGCGTGGCCCTGCTCAAGCACTCGTCGGCGTGCGAGACCCTGGCGCAGTTCTTCCTGTTCCCGCGGCAATGCTGGGTCATCAAGCGCGAACTGCTCTGGGCGCCATTCCTGGGCTGGGGCATTGCTGCAGTCCGTCCGATTGCCATCAACCGCGGTGCGGGCCACCAGGCCGTGGCGCAGGTGCTCGAGAAGGGCAAGGCACGGCTTGAGGAAGGTGTATGGGTGATGGTGTTTCCGGAAGGGACGCGGATGCCGGCCGGCGAGACGCGCCGCTATGGCATCAGCGGCGCCCTGCTGGCGCAGTCGGCCGGTCGTTTGCTGGTGCCGGTGGCGCACGACGCAGGCTACTTCTGGCCACGACGTGGCTGGCGCAAGAAACCCGGGACCATCACCTTCAGGATCGGCGCGCCGGTGGATCCGGCGGGCCGCGATCTGCGCCAGGTCAACGAGGAGATCCAGGCCTGGATCGAATCCCAGGTCGCGGAGCTGCGCTCCCGCCATCTGCAGGCCTGAGCCGCGTCACTGACGCGCATGTCGGCCACCCGTCACGGCGCCGGGCAATCACCCGTCCGCGGCCGGCCGCCGTGCTCAGATGTCGATGTTGGTCGCCGCCAGCGCGTTGCGCTCGATGAACTCCCGGCGAGGCTCGACCTGGTCACCCATCAACGTGGTGAAGATCTCGTCCGCGGCCACGGCATCGTCGATGCGGACTTGCATGAGGCGACGGGTTTCCGGGTTGACCGTGGTGTCCCACAACTGCTCCGGGTTCATCTCGCCAAGGCCCTTGTAGCGCTGGATGGTCTGGCCACGACGCGCTTCCGACAACAGCCACTCCACGGCTTCCGCAAAGCTGGCGACGTCGCGACGCTGCTCGCCGCGGCTGACGTAGGCCCCCGGGCCAACCAGGCCCTGCAGGCTTGCGCCGAACTCGGCAATCTTCCGGTATTCCGGCGTGTCGAAGAAACGCAGTGACAGCTCGCTCCGCTCGTCGATGCCATGGCGCATCCGCGACAGCGTGAAGCCACGGATCGTACCGCCTTCTTCATCCAGCGCCACGCGGTAGGTAGCCTGGTCGCCATTGGCCGTGGCGGCCAGCGATGCCTGCAGCCCGGCCGCCCAATCCGTCAGCCAGGCACGGTCAGCATGGCGGGCCGGCGTCAACTGCGGCTGGAACGGCAGTTGCTCGAGCACGCGGATGTCGTAGCGCCGGGCAAGCCGCTCGTTCAGCGCGCCAACCAGCATGTGCTGTTCAGCCAGCGCGCGCAGCGCATCGCCCTCGATGGCCCCGGCAGCAGCAGCACCGGCGGGATGCAGGCTGGCGTTGTCCAGGGCGGCGCGCAGCAGGAGGGCATTCAACTCCGCGTCGTCCTTGACGTAGACCTCCTGCTTGCCCCGCTTGATCTTGTAGAGCGGCGGCTGCGCGATGTAGATGTGCCCGCGCTCCACGAGTGCCGGCATCTGGCGGTAGAAGAAGGTCAAAAGCAACGTCCTGATATGCGAGCCATCGACGTCGGCATCGGTCATGATGATGATGCGGTGATAGCGCAGCTTGTCCGGATCGAAGTCCTCGCGGCCGATGCCGCAGCCAAGCGCGGTGATCAACGTGCCGACTTCGGCGGAGCCAAGCATCTTGTCGAATCGTGCCTTCTCGACATTGAGGATCTTGCCCTTCAACGGCAGCACGGCCTGCGTACGGCGGTCCCTGCCCTGTTTGGCGGACCCACCTGCCGAATCGCCCTCGACGAGGAAGAGTTCGGAGAGCGCGGGATCCTTTTCCTGACAATCGGCGAGTTTGCCGGGCAGGCCGGCGATATCCAGTGCCCCCTTGCGGCGGGTCATCTCGCGGGCCTTGCGCGCCGCCTCGCGGGCGCGGGCAGCATCGACCAGCTTCGCGGCAATGATCTTCGCTTCCGCCGGATTCTCCAGCAGGAAGGCTTCCAGATACTCGTTCACGACGGTTTCAACCGCGCCCTTGACCTCGGATGAGACCAGCTTGTCCTTGGTCTGCGAGGAAAACTTCGGGTCCGGCAGCTTGACGGACAACACGGCGGTAAGGCCTTCGCGGGCATCGTCGCCGGTCGTCGGAATCTTTTCCTTGCGGGAATTGAGTTCCTTCTCGATGTAACTGTTCAGCGTGCGCGTCAGGCCGGCACGAAAGCCGGACAGGTGCGTGCCACCATCCTTCTGCGGGATGTTGTTGGTGTAGCAGAACATGCTTTCCTGGTAGCCATCGTTCCACTGCAACGCGCACTCGATGATCATCCGGTCGACAGTTCGGGAAAAGTGGATCACCGAACCATGGATTGGCGTCTTGTTGCGGTTCAGGTGTTGCACGAAGGCGCGGATGCCGCCCTCGAACTGAAACACATCCTCCTGTCCATCCCGTTCGTCCACCAGGTGGATACGCACGCCCTGGTTCAGGAATGACAGCTCCCGCAGGCGCTTGGCCAGCAGGTCGTAGTGGAAGTGGATGTTGGTGAAGGTGGCATCGCTGGGGTGGAAGGTGATCGTGGTGCCACGCTTGGTCGATTCACCGGTCACCGCCAGCGGTGCTTCGGGCACACCGAGGTGGTAGCGCTGGAAGTAGGCCTTGCCCCCGCGGTGGATCGTCAGGTCCAGGGTATCGGACAGGGCGTTGACGACAGAGACGCCCACGCCATGCAGACCGCCGGAAACCTTGTAGGAACTGCTGTCGAACTTTCCGCCGGCATGCAGCACGGTCATGATGACCTCAGCCGCGGATTTGCCCTCTTCAGGGTGCAGATCGACCGGAATGCCCCGGCCGTCGTCTGACACCGTGACGGATTCGTTGGCGTGGATCGTGACCGTGATGTGGGTACAGAAGCCGGCCAGCGCTTCGTCGATCGAGTTGTCGACGACCTCGAATACCATGTGGTGCAGACCGGTGCCATCGTCGGTGTCACCGATGTACATTCCCGGCCGTTTCCGGACCGCGTCGAGCCCCTTCAAGACCTTGATATTGCTGGAATCGTAGCGATCTGTATCGACCATGGAGGGCCTCTTTCGGTTGACCGGAAATTATAGCAAAACTTGCACCTTCGAATGTTCCACGTGAAACACCCGGGCCGCCGCTGGGAGCCTCAGGGCAGCTGCATCCAGGGACGTGACAAAGGCCTGCGCTGGCGCCGCCGCAACTTGGCCAAGCAGCTTCTGCAAGTGGTCCCGGTCGAGATCAGCGCCCGGCTCGTCAAGCAACAGCACCACGGGTTGCTGCCGACTCTTGCTGACCAGCTGCAACTGGGCCAGGACCAGGGAAGCCACCACCAGCTTCTCTTGGCCGCGCGACACGGATTCGCGGGCCCGACGGGCGTGCAGCGAAATCCGCAGGTCCGCGCGATGGGGGCCCACGGTGGTGCTCCCCATCTGCAGGTCTCGGTCTCGGTTTCTTTCCAGCGCAATCGCCAGAAGCTCGCCATCGGCCCAGCCTGGCAGGTAATCAATCGTGAGCTCAGCGTCCAGGAGCTGCCGCGCCATCGAACCAACCAGGGGCTGCAGCGAAGCGATGACGTGCCGCCGGCTGGCATCGATGACCTCGCTTTCTGCAATCAGAGTTCCATCCCAGAGCCAGGCATCCCGTGCCGACCCCGCCCGCAACGCTGCGTTGCGTTGCTGCAAGCCGCGGCGATAGCGCTGCCATGCCGGCAGAAAATGTTGTTCCACGTGGAACACACCCCAATCGAGGAACTGCCGTCGGCCCGCCGGCGGACCCGCTACCAGCTCATGGCTTCCGGGGTCGAGCAGCTGCACAGGCAGGGCCCGAACCAGATCAGCCCGGGTTCCGGGTTCACCATCCACACGGATCGATACGCCGTCCCCACGGGCAATCTCCAACCCGGCCCGGGTGTTCAGCCCCACGCCCAAGCGCGCAAAAGCGGTGCTGCGGCCTTCGCCATGCCGCACGGCTGCATCCGGTCGCGAGACCCGGAATGACACGCCCCTGCCAAGGAAGTACAGGGCTTCGAGCAGACTGGTTTTGCCGGACCCGTTACCACCGGCAATCACGTTGAACCCGGCCACGGGCTCGATGCTCACGGATTCAAAGCAGCGGAAGGACTCCAGCTGCAACGCCGTCACCACGGGCTGTTGTGTCAACCCTTCGGATCCACCGGCCGGTGCGCTGGCGGTATCCGGGACTCCCGACGATTCCGGTTCCGGCACCTTTACAGGCGCATGGGCATGACGACGTAACGGGTCGTGGAAATGCCCGGCGCACTGATCAGACAACTGCTGCTGGCATCAACGAAGCCGATCTCCACCTGTTCCGCCTCGACGGCGGCCAAGGCATCCAGCAGGTAGGTCACGTTGAAACCGATTTCCAGCGGCTGGCCCTTGTACTCCACTTCCAGCTCATCCCGTGCTTCTTCCTGGTCCGGATTGTTCGCCTGAATCTTCAGGCTGCCATCGCCAAGCTCGAGCCGCACGCCGCGGTATTTCTCGTTCGACAAGATGGCTGCCCGCTGCAGGGCTTGGCGCAAGACCTCTCGATCAGCCTTCAGTACATTGCCTGCAGGCTTCGGGATCACCCGCTCATAATCCGGGAATCTACCGTCAATCAACTTCGAACTGAAGCGAACATCGCCGATCGTGGCGCTAACATGATTACTACTGATCGCTAGCACCACCTCATCCTCCCCGCCGAGCAGACGTTGCAGCTCCTGCACGCCCTTCCGCGGAATGATGACCTGGTGAACGCCCTTGCCGTTGCCCGATCCACCGGTCGGCAGCTCGCAAAGCGCCAGCCGGTGGCCATCGGTCGCCACGGCGCGTACCTGCTTCTTGCCGGTCTCGAGCAACAGCCCATTGAGGTAATAGCGCACGTCTTGCTGGGCCATCGCGAAATGGGTCTTTTCCAGCAAGCTCCGGAGCTCGGCCTGGCTGAGCTTCAGGCTCTGAATTGCCTCCACGGCCTCAACCACCGGGAACTCGGCCGCCGGCAACGTGCCAAGCACGAAGCGCGAACGCCCGGACTTCACGACCAGCCGATCGCCATCGAGCTGCACCTGGACCGTGGCGCCTTCAGGCAATGCGCGACAGATGTCGAGCAGCTTCCGCCCCGGCACGGTCACCTCGCCACCGCTGTCGACCTTGTCGAGCTCTGCGCGCGCCACGAGCTCCACCTCGAGGTCCGTGGCCGTCACCGACAATTCCTGGCCACGCACGAGGAACAACACGTTCGCAAGGATCGGCATGGTCTGCCGCCGCTCGACCACGCCCATCACGGCCTGGATCGGTGTCAACAAGCTTGAACGCGAGGTACTGAACTTCATCCCGTGATCCTATGCAGGCTGCGATCTTAAAAACAATTCTGGAAATACAGATAGTAGTAGTTATTAGGGACGGCCATCACTGTGGACAACGTTGCTGCCAACCCATGAATCCAGTGATTTCGGGGCCAGTCGACCTGTTGGCCAGTCTTTGGAGGAGAAATGTAGCACCTGTGCACAAACTGTGGGCATCGGGACCCGTGAAAGTTGCCCACAGCTTGCCCACGGACTGTTCCGGCCAGGACTCACAACCGGTGATCCCTGGGCGGGACAAAGTCGTCGGAGCTCACCCGGTCAGTATGCGTAACAGGTTCTGGTAGTCCTCGCGCACGCGGGCTTCGGTTTCCCGCAGCAGCTTCACGCGCCGGCAGGCGTGCAATACGGTGGTGTGGTCACGACCACCGAACTGATCGCCGATTTCCGGCAGGCTGTGCGTCGTCAGTTCCTTGGCGAGACTCATTGCGATCTGGCGCGGCCGGGTGATCGAGCGGTTGCGTCGCTTCGAGAGCAGGTCGGCCACGCGCACCTTGCTGTACTCGGCCACGGTCTTCTGGATGTTCTCGATCGTCACGAGCTTGTCCTGCAGGGCGAGCAGGTCGCGCAAGGCCTCCTTCGCAAACTCCAGCGTGATCGGCCGTCCGGTGAACGCCGCATTGGCCATGACCCGGTGCAGGGCGCCCTCGAGCTCGCGCACGTTCGACCGGATGCGCTGGGCGATGAAGAACGCCACTTCCTCCGGCAGCTCCATCTGGCTCGCGGCAGCCTTGCTCATCAGGATCGCGACGCTGGTTTCCAGTTCCGGCGGATCGATCGACACCGTCAATCCCCAGCCGAAACGCGACTTCAACCGTTCCTCGAGGCCGTTGACCTCCTTGGGATAGCGGTCGCAGGTCAGGATCACCTGGCGCTGGTCTTCGAGCAGCGCGTTGAACGTGTGGAAGAACTCCTCCTGGGAGCGTTCCTTGTTGGCGAAGAACTGGATGTCGTCGATCAGCAAGGCATCCAGCGAGCGGTAGGCCGCCTTGAACTCGTTGATCGTGTTGTGCTGCAGCGCCCGAACCATGTCGCCGACGAACTGTTCCGAGTGCACATAGGCAACCCGGGCACCGGGCCGGTTGGCCATCATGAGATGGCCGATGCCCTGCATCAGGTGGGTCTTGCCAAGGCCCACACCTCCATAGATAAACAAGGGGTTATAGCTGCGGCCGGGGTTGCTGGCGACTTGCTGGGCGGCGGCCCGGGCCATCTGGTTGCTGTTGCCTTCGACGAATTTGTCGAAGGTGTACTCGGGGTTGAACTTGCCGCCGATCGTAGCCGGCATCCGGGGTGTCGCGGTCGCTGCCACGCTGGCCTGCCGGTCGAGGGCCGCAAGGCTGCCCACCTCCAGGCGTACGGCCATGCCGGGCACTTCCTGCAGCAATTCGGTGATCCGCCCCATGCAATTGCTGTTGACCCAGTCCACCACGAACCGGTTGGGGGCCAGGAGGCGCATCAACCGCGCTTCCTCGACTGCCTGCAGGGGCCGGATCCAGGTGTTGAACTGCTGCTCCGGCAGATCTGCTCGAAGCTGCTGGACACAGCGGTCCCAAAGGGACGACTGCACGGCGGTACCCCGTCTATGTCTTTGTGGTTGAGGGAAAGGGGAGGCGGCCAGTCTAGCGGCCGTCGGTGGAGTTATCCACAGGCTGCCGCGCTATTGACAGGCTACCGTCCGCTCCTTACCCTTCCGGCCTCTCGCAAAAGCCCCATGTTCAGCACCGCGGCGCCACCGAAGCCCATGATCGGGGTCATGGCTGGCCCGCCCCGACAAGCCACCCGCCATGAAAAGAACCTACCAGCCGAGCAAACTCAAGCGTGTCCGGACCCATGGGTTCCGCGCCCGCATGGCAACCCGCGGCGGTCGACTGGTGCTGAAGCGCCGGCGTGCCAAGGGCCGGGCCCGTCTCACCGTCTGACGACAAGCCGCCGGCCAGGGTCGATCGCACCCACCGGCAGACATTCCCCCGGGCGCTACGCCTGCTTCGCGCAGCGGAATTTGCCAACGTGTTCCAGAACGGCCAGCGCACGGCGGATTCCCGCTTCACCATCCTCTTCCGGCAAAATGGCCTCGCAAGCCCGCGGTTAGGCTTCGCGATTTCCAAACAGCGCGTGCGCCTGGCGGTGGGCCGCAACCGGTTGCGGCGGCTGGTCCGCGAGAGCTTCCGGGCGCAGGCCGCCACGCTGCCACCGGTTGACCTCGTGGTGCTTGCCCGCGATGGTGCGAAGGCGGCCAGCAATCGTGACATCAGCGCGGGTCTCGACAAGTTGTGGGCCCGCGTGGGCGCAGCGGCTTCCCCGGCCAGCGCGGCAGACAAAGGAAACAACGACCCGTGACGACGGAAAACCTGCGGATCTTTCTCTGGGTCGGCCTTTCGGTGCTGCTCTGGCTCAACTACCTGACCTGGGAGCAGACCTTCGCGCCGCCACCCGTGCCGCCCGCCACGTCGGCACTCGACGCGGCATCCGCCGGTCCGTCGGCAACAGCTCCAACCACCGGTGCGACGGCGGCAGACGGCTCGCTGCCGGCGTTGCCCTCATCGACCGCTACGCCGGCCAAGGGTACGGCCACTGCCACGCCCGCCCCGATGGCCGAAGCCACCCCGAGCGCCCCGGCCGCGACGCTGATCCACGTAAAGACCGATGTCTATGACCTCGAGATCACCACGCGCGGCGGCAACATCGTCGAGGTGCACCTGCCTGCCTACCCGGTGCACAAGGACCAGCCTGACGTGCCGGTGGAGCTGCTCAACCAGGATCCGGAGCATCTGTTCGTCTTCCAGGACGGCCTGCGGGCCGCGGACGGGCAGCCCGAGGCCAATCACCTCGCCGAGTACACGGCCATTGCGACGAGCTATGCCCTGGCACCCGGCGCCGACACGCTCGAGGTGCCTCTGCAGTGGCACGGTCCCGATGGCGTGACGGTGACCAAGACCTACACCTTCCATCGCGGCAGCTATGCGATTGACCAGCACTATGTGGTGACCAACCAGGGCAGCGAGCCGTACCAGGTGGCCCAGTACCTGCAGATCCAGCGGGTCAGCACGCCGCAGAAGCGCTCGATGTTCAACATCGACAGCTACTCGTACCACGGGCCGGTGGCCTACAACGGCGAGAAGTACCAGAAGATCAAGGTGGAGGACCTCGCGAAGGAGCCGTTCTCCGAGGACGTTACCGGCGGCTGGGTCGCGGCGATCCAGCACCATTTCCTGGCGGCAGCCGTTCCCCCGCCCGGGGAAGCCTGGCACTACAGCGCCCGTGAAACGGCTGGCAAGTTCCAGCTCAGCGCGATCAGCCCGCTGACCACCGTGGCGCCCGGTACCACGGCCAACCTCGATGCCACGCTCTTCGTCGGGCCGAAGCTGCAGAACCAGCTCAAGGCCACTGCGCCGAAGCTGGAACTGACCGTCGATTACGGCTATCTCACGATCCTGGCCCAGCCGTTGTTCTGGTTGCTGGAAAAGGTCCACGGCTTCGTCAGGAACTGGGGCCTCGCCATCATCCTCGTGACGTTCCTGATCAAGCTCGTGTTCTACAAGCTCTCCGAAACCAGCGGTCGCTCGATGGCGCGGATGCGCAAGCTCCAGCCGCGGATGAAGGCCCTGCAGGAGCGCTTCAAGGACGACCGCCAGGCCATGAGTGCCGCGCTGATGGAGCTCTACAAGAAGGAGAAGATCAATCCGGCCGCCGGCTGCCTGCCGATGGTCGTGCAGATTCCGTTCTTCATTGCCTGGTACTGGGTGCTGGTCGAGAGCGTGGAGCTGCGCCAGGCACCGTTCATGCTCTGGATCACCGACCTGTCGTCGCGGGATCCGTACTTCATCCTGCCGCTTTTGATGGGCGCGGCGATGTTCTTCCAGCAGCGGCTCAATCCGCCGCCGCCGGATCCGGTGCAGGCGAAGATCATGCAGATCATGCCGATCGCCTTTACCGGGTTCTTTGCGTTCTTCCCGGCCGGCCTCGTGCTGTACTGGCTGACGAACTCGGTGCTGTCGATCGCCCAGCAGTGGCGCATCAACAAGGTGCTGGGTGCCGACTGAGCCTGCCGGCTCCACGATAGTTGCTCGCGCGACGCCGCCGGGAGTGGGCGGTGTCGGCATCGTCCGGATCTCGGGGCCGGAGGTGCCACAGATTGCCACTGCGCTGATCGGCGGCTGCCCGCCGGCGCGGGTGGCCACGCTGAAGGCCTTCCGCGATGGGGATGGCGCGATCATCGATTCAGGCCTCGCGCTGTATTTCCCGGCACCCGATTCCTACACGGGCGAGGACGTGCTCGAGCTCCAGGCTCACGGCGGCCCGGTGCTGATCGACTGGCTGATCGAGCAGGTGCTCGCGGCCGGTGCGCGACTCGCGCGGGCCGGCGAATTTTCCGAGCGCGCCTTCCTGAACAACAAGCTCGACCTGCTGCAGGCCGAAGCCATCGCCGACTTGATCAATGCCGGCTCGCGCACCGCGGCCCGCGCCGCGCAGCGCTCGATGGCCGGCGAGTTCTCGGCCGCGATCCTCGGCCTGAACGAGCAGCTCACGGCGTTGCGGGTGTACGTGGAGGCGGCCATCGATTTTCCGGAGGAGGAGATCGATTTCCTGGGCACCGACGAGCTGCAGGCCCGGCTGGCCGGCGTGGCTGCCGAATTCGACCGGATCGAAGCGGCGGCCATGCAGGGGAGGCTGTTGCGCGATGGCCTGCACGTGGTGCTCGCCGGCCGACCGAACAGCGGCAAGTCCAGTTTGCTCAACCGGCTCGCCGGCTACGACGCCGCGATTGTCACCGCCGTACCCGGCACCACACGCGACGTGATCCGCGAACAGATCGACCTCGACGGCCTGCCGGTACACATCATCGACACCGCCGGGCTGCGCGAGAGCGCGGATGTGGTCGAGCAGGAGGGCGTGCGGCGCACGCGCGGGCAGCTTGCGGTAGCCGACCTTGCGCTGCTGCTGCTCGATGTCACCGATCCGGCGGATCCGGCGCCGCTATTGGCCGAGCTGCCGGAAGGGTTGCCGGTGATCAAGGTGTGGAACAAGATCGACCTGAGTGGTGGAGTGCCTGGTGAGGTTGCTGCGGTTGGGGGTGCGACCGAAATCGCGATCTCCGCGCTGACCGGCGCCGGCATCGACGCGCTCCGCGCCGCGATCAAGGCCCAGGCCGGCTTCGAAGCCGCGGGCGAGGGCACGATGATCGCCCGCCAGCGCCACCTGGACACCATCCGCCGCGCCCGCGCGCACTTCGATGCCGGCGTTGTTCAGTTGACCGAGCATCGGGCCGGGGAGCTGCTGGCCGAAGAGCTGGGGTGTGCTCAGCGGGCGCTGGCGGAGATCACGGGGGAGTTCAGCAGTGATGATCTGCTGGGGGAGATATTCGGGAGCTTCTGCGTGGGGAAGTAGGGCTACTTCATGGCCCAAATTTCATGGCCATCCACGGCGTGGAAGATATCCATCCATGCCGTGAATAGGCCGAAACTTCACGTCCAGGTACCGGACTCCCGACTTGGTAGTTGTTCAGTATCGACGGCTATTCGACACTGTCATGACAAACCCGCGCCATTGCTCAGGTCTAGACTTATTACCGCCCACGGCAGGCCTGCTGAATCACCCCACCTTCCTGGCCAGCATCGTCGCAAACTGCAGCCGTGCCCCGTTGTGCATGGTGCCCAAGTCCTCGTTGTACTTGACCATCTCCCAGCCGTCGTAGGCGGCGCGGAGCTGGCCGGGCCTGAACGTGAACGGGAAGTTCATCGGGCAGGGGTATTCGTCGGTGTCCATCGCACAGACGATCAGGTTGTAGCCGCCGGGGTTCGTGCACTTCTGCATGTCTGCGATGACCTGGTCGACGCGGGTCGGGTCGAGGAACATCAGCGTGACGGTGCAGGCGATGAAGTCGTAGCTCTCGTCGAGGCTGGCCTGGTTGATGTCGTAGACGCCGGCATCGATGTTCGTGATCTTTTCGTGCTCGATGATCGACTGCAGCGTGCCGATCGCGCCGGGGTTGCTGTCCACGGCGGTGACCTCGAAGCCGAGTTGGCTGAGATAAAGCGCGTTGCGCCCGGCGGAGCAGCCCATGTCGAGGGCCTTGCAGGGTTTGACGAGGCGGCAGGCCTCCACGACTTCGCTGTGGGGCGGGTTGAGGCCGAAACGGCTGCCGTAGGCCAGGGCGTCGGATGCGGTTGCTGTCATGGCGGGTCTCTGTCTATCAAGGGTTCATGGGAAGCCCGAGCCTACAGCATCGAAACGGCGTGGCTACCGTGGAATTCCGGAGTGGCGTTCCACAATTGCACGGTTGCGAATGCCTCATTCCGCCTGCCCAGGTCCGACCCCTGGCCACAGTCTCCCGAAATCGAAGCCCAGCTGGCGGTGGTGGCGGATCGAGAGCAGGTAGACAGCGCCGCCCTGTTCGTCCGCCGAGTAGAGGATCAGGTAGTCATGGCTGACCAGCACCCGCAGGTTGTCCGCCGCACCGGCGGGCAGTTGCCGCAATCGCGCGATGGCTTCGACGGACCGGGGCGGGTGCTCCAGGTAGCGCCGGCCCATGCGCGGAAACTGTCGCAGGTTGGGGATCACGGTGTTCCTCAATTCCACCAGCAAGGCGTCGAAAGCCGGCGCCGCGTCCGCCTGCTGCAGGAAGGCTTCGATGAATTCCAGCTGCTCGAGGAAACCGGCGGTGACTTCGACCCGGCTGGCCGGATCAGCCATGCTTCGCGGCCCGGCTCTTCTGGAGGGCGGCGATCGCGGTGTCGGCTGCCTGCGTGCGGCCGGCGGCGATGTCGGCCAGGCCGCGGCGGGCATCGTCGAGCAACAACAGGTGGATGCGCTCGCGCTCGAGCTGGTGGTAGTAGTCGAGCCGATCGGCATCGATCAGCGCGACATAGCTCTCGCCGTTCCTGGTGATGATCTTCTCGGCCCCGGCCTTCACCTGCTCGGCGAGTTCGGAAAGATTCGACCGGGCTTGCGTGAACGGGACGATGTCCCTGACGGTAATTCCCATGGCTGGTACCCGATGCAAACTGTACAGAACTCTGTGCAGTCTACGGGATACCAGAGCTGGCTGACAGGGTCCGCCTCAACAACTTTCATCCTCGGTACCGGACTCCAACGGCTGTAGTTTCCGCCTATCGACAGATGATTTACAGTGTCATGACAGACCCGCGCCATTCCTCAGGTCCGGCATGATGATAGCGCTCGGGCCGCCATCGGCAGTGGCGCAGTGGACGCGGTTGCGACCGGCGTTCTTGGCGGCGTACAGGGCCTGGTCGGCGCGACCGATCAGGTCTTCCACGGTCTCCCCGGGACGGTACTCGGCGATGCCGATGGAGACAGTGACCTGATGCAGTCCCGCGAAGGGTCGGCGGACCACGGCCTTGCGGACCCGCTCGGCGCAGGGCAGCGCGCCGCGCATCGAGGTGCCGGGCAAGAGGATGATGAATTCCTCGCCGCCGATCCGGCCCATCGCGGTCATCATCGCGCGGGTCCTGACAGCGGCGCTCCGGTTGGCGAGGCCGACGAGGTCGGCCATGCCGCCGAACTGGGCCTCCGGGTCGTCGTCGAGCGGCACCGGGTGGCCGGCGCTGTTCAGCGTGTCCATCCGCCGGAGCGCGCCGCGCACGCGCTGGGCGAAGGCGGCGAGCAGCCGGTCGCCGGTCTGGTGGCCGTAGCGGTCGTTCATGTCCTTGAAGTGATCGATGTCGAGCAGGCAGACGCACATCGGATCGCCGTTGCGATCGGCCCGCGAAACCTCGCGGGCCACCATGTCGAGTATGGATGCGCGGCTGTAGGACTGCGTGAGTGCGTCATGCTCGGCCTGGTGCTTGAGCACCACGACCTGCTCCCTCAATTGCGCATTGCTCGACCGTAGCCGGTTGCTGGCCCGGTCCAGGTGCCAGGCCACGCGGTACATCACCACCAGCAGCGTGACGAGCACGGCCACGGGCAGCTGCACGGCCAGTGCCACGACTCCCTCATCAACATCGCCGCCATAGGCCAGCACGAGCTGCTTCAGCAGCAGGCACACGGCCGTCGCGCCGCCGGCAAAGACCATCAGCCGCAGCAGCACGCCGGACGACACCGTCATCATCGCGAGCGCGACCGCGCAGGCCATCATGCCGACGGCCAGCAGCGAGCCGGCGCCGGAGGCCGGGACGAACCACAGATACAACGTGGTCCAGATGATGCCCATCAGCGACAGCGCGCCGAGCAGCGCCGCGTCGCTGGGCTTCTCGGCGGTCGGCAGCCGGTCCACGAGCCAGAACAGGCTGATCGTCAGGCCGATGCCGATGCTGAGAATCGCGCCGGCCAGCGAGGAGAGCGGTGCGGCGCCGAGCACGCTGGCGAAGGCCGCGACCGCGGCCCACAGCAGGTACAGGCCGGTGGCCAGCGCGACCGGCTGGATTTCGGCATCGTGGTCATCGCGCCTGTCGACGCCGGGTGAACCGGCGGGTGAACGGGCCGATGAGCGAGCCGATGAGCGAGAAGGTGTCGCCGGATCCATGGGCTGTGCGCCTCTTGTTGTTGTGCTGCCGGCCGGCCCGGAATCAATGCGGCCGCCCGGCATGTTGTTCTGCGGAAGATGCTGGCACAGGCCCCCCGGGCAAACCGTGACCGGCATCAGGTTAAATTTCTTGCCATAACGTCCGGCGGCGGCCGATTCACCGGAAATGCGGCCTTAGAATGGCGAGCCACGGAGTGACGGCCCCGCATGAGCAGCACCCAGCAAAACACCAGCCATAGCAGCAACCTGAGCAGCGATTTCGACGTGGTCGTCGTCGGTGGCGGCCATGCCGGCACCGAAGCGGCCGCAGCCGCGGCCCGCATGGGCGCGCGTACGCTGCTGCTCACGCAGAACCTGGAAACGATCGGCCAGATGAGCTGCAACCCGTCGATCGGTGGCATCGGCAAGGGCCATCTCGCGCGCGAGATCGACGCGCTGGGCGGCGTCATGGCGGTGGCAGCCGATCGAGCCGGTATCCACTTCCGCACGCTGAATTCCAGCAAGGGACCGGCGGTCCGGGCCACGCGCGCGCAGGCGGACCGCGTGCTGTACCGGCAGGCCGTCCGCGCGCTGCTGGATGCGGAGCCGGATCTCAGGCTGTTCCAGCAGGGCGTCGACGACCTGATCGTCGAGGGCGACCGCGTGACCGGCGTGGTCACGCAGTCGGGACTCAAGTTTACGGCGCGCGCCGTCGTGCTCACGGTCGGCACCTTCCTCGCCGGGCGGATCCACGTGGGCCTGAGCAACTACACGGGTGGTCGTGCCGGCGACCCGGCATCGATCGGCCTGGCGGCCCGCCTGCGCGAGCTGCCGTTCACGGTCGGCCGGCTGAAGACCGGCACGCCGCCGAGGATCGATGCGCGGACCGTGGATTTCAGCCAGCTGTTACCGCAGCCGGGCGACACGCCGGAGCCGGTGTTCTCGTTCATCGGCCGCCGGTCGGATCATCCACGCCAGGTGCCCTGCCACATCACGCGGACCACGGAGGCCACGCACGACATCATCCGCGCCTCGCTCGACCAGTCGCCGATGTATGCGGGCGTGATCCAGGGCGTGGGGCCGCGGTACTGCCCGTCGCTGGAAGACAAGATCGTGCGCTTTGCCGACAAGACCTCGCACCAGATCTTCCTCGAACCCGAGGGCCTGGATTCCACCGAGCTCTACCCGAACGGGATCTCGACGAGCCTGCCCTTCGACGTGCAGCAGGCCTTCGTGCACACGATCCCCGGCCTCGAGCGCGCGCACCTGACGCGCCCAGGATACGCGATCGAATACGACTACTTCGATCCGCGCGGCCTTAAGCCCACGCTCGAGACCCGCAGCCTCGCCGGCCTGTGGTTCGCCGGCCAGATCAACGGCACCACCGGCTACGAGGA
>CAZMVP010000021.1:0-1779 GCA_964569355.1 uncultured Chromatiaceae bacterium
TCACGAGCGCATAGGTCGCCTTGACGTTCGGCTGGCTCTCCGGCACGCCGGTGATCGTGGACATCGTTGCGTTGATCGCGTCGAAGGTCTTCACGCCGATGTCCGGCATCGGGTCGCCGTCGGCTGGCGGGGGCGGTGGCAGCGGCGTCGGTTCGGTGATCACGTGGCTGCTGTTGCCGAGCACGGCGAAGGACAGGAAGAACTCATCCTGCTCCGGACCCTTCTCGAGCGGCACGATCGTCCCGAGGCTGGACAGCACCTGCCCGGTGCCGGGCGCATAGCCGCCCGCCGTGCTGACCTGCACATCGAGGTTCCGCCAGGGCTGGCTCATCGGCGAGACCAGGCCGTTGACCCCGATGCTGAGGTCATGGATGCGGATCGGCGTCGCCGGGGTGTAGTCGGGGTCCAGGCTGATGAAGGTCGGCCGGTTGAACAGGTAGCTGTAGCTGTCGAAGCGGCTCACCTCGAACATCACGTAGGTGTTGGCCACGCCGGTGTGCGGGCTCACGTTGAACAGCAGGAAGAATTTCTCGCCGACGCCGGCATCGAAGTTCTGCTGCACCTGGATCGGGGTCAGCGCCCGGTTGTGGATGGCCACCATGCGCAGCACGCCTTCCCACTGGCGGTCGCCGGAGGGCTCGTTGCCGAGCACCAGCGCGAAGGTGTCATCCCAGTCGCCGAGCGTGCCGGTGGCCGAGGGATCCTGGTCGCCGGTATCGACGCCGTTCACGTAGATGTGCCGGCCGTTGACCGGATCATAGGTCAGCACCACGTGCTGCAGCGTGGCCTGGGCATCCTCGTCCGCATCGGCGGTGCGCAGGACCGGCGTGCCGTTGGAGTCGGACGTGGTGCTGCGGTTGTAGAACTCGTAGCTGTACTTGGTCTGCGCCATCGTGAAGTTGCGCAGCGTCGGACCCGCGGAATAGCTGACGATGCGGGCGTTCTCCTGGTTGACGTTCGCCGGCGCCGCCCAGGCCTCGATCGAGTACTCGCCGGTCGGCACGATGAGGTCGCGGAGCTTGCGGCTGGCGCTGGTCGATCCCTGGGCGCGGCCGGTCTTCACGTTGATGCCCCAGCCGCCGACCCAGGTGATGTTGCCGGACAGGGTCAGGTTGATCGCCGGCTGCACGCCGCTCGTGTCGAAGGCCGTGGTGCCGCTGCCTTCCTTGAACTCCCAGAGCGCGATCTGGGCCGCCTCGAAGCGGCTGCCACCGCTCGCCACCGTGCCGTCGTGCAGGGTCAGCGCCTTGCTGGTCACCATGGCCGGATCGACGCCGGTTACCGGGATCTGCTGGGCGTAGGCGCGGATCGCGTTCTCCATCGCCTGGGCATTGGCCGCGCAGTCATCCCAGCAGTTGTGGAACTCGTCGCGCAACCGGACGACGAGCCGCGAGTTCTGCGGGGCATCGAGGTTGATCTTGGTCTTCACCGCGGCATAGGCCGAGGGCAGGTCGCCATCGGCGAAGAAGGGCGACTGCCGTGTCGCCGAGTTGGAGTCGTGGCAACCGGCGCAGCGCTGCCGGACCAGCGGATAGACCGTGCTGGCAAAGCCCGCCGAGTCGTCGGGGAAGTTGCGGCTCTGGCCGACGTCCTTGTCGGGCGGGGCCACGAGCTGGATGGTCTTGGTGCCGCCGCTGGCCGTGCCGGCCAGCCAGTTCTCGATCCAGGTCTGCAGGGTCGCCGTGCAGGCCTGCATCGCGGCCTGGTTGGTGCCGAGCCAGCAGTTGTGGCCGCTCGCCATCTTCTGCACGATCGTGGAGCTGGATGGATCCTCCCGGT
>CAZMVP010000021.1:1879-10655 GCA_964569355.1 uncultured Chromatiaceae bacterium
CCGCCGCAGGCCGTCAGCACCACCGCCGCCGCGAGGGCGGCACCGGCCGTGCGCAACCAGGCCGGCATCCGCCTGGCGCGAGGCGAGCTCATGTTCCCGTCCATGCTTCGGTCCATGTTCCTGGGATCCTGTTCAATCGCCCATGCAGTACGCGGCGGATTCCGCGAACACCCGCTTCAGCTTGTAGCCGCCCGTCCGGAACGAGCTGGTCATCGAATCGATCTGCGAGCGATCGGCGCCGTCCACCGGCGAGCGCAGGCAGACATTGCGGAAAACCTTCTCCACCTGGCAGCGCGCGAAGGCCGTGCTGTTGGCGAGTTCCTCGCCCATGGACTTGGCGCCGGCACCACTGCCGGAGAGCTGGGCATCCCAGCCCAGCAGCGAGTTCGTGCCCTTGCGCCAGTAGTTGGCCCAGTGGTCATCCACCGTGCGGTAGCCATAGGGGAACGTGGTGGCATTGCGGTAGTACTTGGGCTGCACGGTGCCCGGGGTGTACTCGAGCCGGCCGGCGGTCGCGTCGAAGTTGTAGTACGCAAACGCTTGGTTCATCGGGTCCATGCCGTTGTGGCAACCCATGCAGTTGTTGAGGTAGATGCGGCTGTCGCCACCCGGGCTCCGTGACACGTCCTGCTGGATCCGGTCCGTCGGCAGGTGGGTATCGTTGAGCTGCTGCTGGTCGCGGCACAGGTGGTTCAGCATGGTGAAGCGCAGCATGGCCCGGTTGGTGCCGGCCACGAAAAACGCCTGGGCGGCGGCACGGGTGGTCAGCACGCCAGCAGTGGCCTCGGCCGGCAGGCCGCTTGCGGCCGTCTGGGTCGTGGCGGTGAGGCGTGCCTTCAGGTCCGCGCTCTGGGCCTCGAGTGCCTCGTAGTTGTCGTTGTTCACCGGCGAGTAGGGTGGAACTCCGGGGCCGGTGCCGACGTAGACGAGGTTGGCCGACAGCAACGTGTTGAAGGGCACGTCGTCCCGCACCATGCCGATCACCGTGGCGGTGTAGTCGTTCAGCGCCACGAACACGCTCTGTTCGCGGTTGGTCCAGGGCGCCGCGAAGTTCTTCAGCGTCACGCTGTAGAAGTTGCTGTTGTCCATGGCAATCATCGCGGCGTCGGTGGCATGGCCGCCGGCGATGTCCGCCTGCATCGTGGACAGCACCGCCTCTGTTGGCGGCACACCGGCCAGCCGCTCGTGGATGCGGCGCGCCTGCTCGCGCGGACCGGCGGCGGCGGTGCCGGCGGCCACGAGGACCGCTGCGGCGACAGCGACTGCCGCGACGCGGGCGGGCCCGAAATGAGATTCAGCTCCCGCAGCAGTCCGCAGGCGCAATCGGGTGGTCGCGACGGCATCACGCCGTCCTGCCAGCAAGGTGATCAAGTTGTGCCCATCCCAAGTACACGGCGCCTTGCGCGCCGGGGGCCATTTAGCTTTGGGGGGCTGCTGACATTCTGTGACTGCCGTAACAGTTCGCCGAAATGTCGATGCATTAGGTTAGGCCGCAGGCAAACAGCCGATCTGGATCGGCTCTTATGCAGCCAGGCCCTTGGGCGGGCCGGGCTGGGGATGATGATGGCTGCAGGGATGCGGGATCGATCGCCGGGCGCACTGTTGCGCCTGGCAGGCAGGCTGTCCACCGTGATGTTCATGGTCGGGACGCTGGCCGCGTGTGGTGGCGGTGGCGTGGGTCCCGGGGGCGGGCAGAGCCCGGATCCGGCCGTGCTCGATGTGCCGATCGCCTACGTCAAGCGGCCGCTGGCACTCGACGACCAGGGCCGGTTCGAGCCCATCGACCTGCGCGACCTGCGGACCTTCCGCATCGGCGCCGACCTGTACGTACGAAAGCGCGCCGCCGCCTCCGCGCCGGAGATCAATGTGACCGGCCGCATCACCCAGGGCAGTGGCCTGTACGACATCCGTGACCTCGATGCCTCGTACGACGGCAGTCGCGTGGTCTTCGCGATGCGCGGTCCGTTCATCGAAGGCGCGGACGAGGAGGATCAGCCGACCTGGAACATCTGGGAGTACGAGATCGGCACGGACACCCTGCACCGCGTGATCGCTTCCGACCTGGCCGCCGAGGAGGGCCAGGACGTGGCGCCCCACTACCTGCCGGACGGTCGCATCATTTTTTCCTCGACCCGGCAGCGGCAGTCGAAGGCGGTGCTGCTGGACGAAGGCAAGCCGCAGTTCGAGGCCGATGACGAGCAGCGCAACGAACCCGCATTCGTGCTGCACGTGATGTCGGCAAACGGCACCGACATCCACCAGGTATCGTTCAACCAGAGCCACGACATGGACCCGACGGTCCTGTCGAACGGGCAGGTGCTGTTCAGCCGCTGGGACCACGCCGGGTCCAACAACGAGATCAACCTCTACCGCATGAACCCCGACGGCACGGGGCTCGAGCTCTACTATGGCGCGCAGAGCCATGACACCGGCACCGATGGCGCCACGATCCAGTTCGTGCAGCCTCGCGAGATGCCGGATGGCCGGATCCTGGCCGTGGCAAAGCCGTTCGAGACGGCCGAGGGCGGTGGCGACCTCGTGGCCATCGACGGCCGCAACTTCGTCGAGAACCTGCAGCCGACGGCCGCCAATGCCGGCGTGCTTGCCGGGCCCGCGCAGTCGCGGGTCGTCGTCAATGACGTCCGCACCGATGACTCGATTTCCCCGGGCGGGACCTTCTCGTCCGCCTATCCGCTGTTCGACGGCACGAGCCGCATGTTCGTGGTCTGGAGCCCGTGCCGCCTGCTCGATGCGGACGAGCGCGTGGTGCCCTGCACCGACGCGGCGCTGGCCGGTCCGAACCCCGTGGCCGCACCGCCGCTGTATGGCGTGTGGATCTACGATCTTGCGGCCAACACCCAGGTGCCGGTCTTCGCACCGGAAGCCAATGTGCTCATCAGCGACATCGTCACCGCCCAGCCGCGCCCGGTGCCGCCGGTGATCTTCGACCAGGAAGCTGCCGGCACGCTGGATCCGTCGTTGCTGGGCGATGGCGCGGGGTTGATCGACATCCGCAGCGTCTACGACCTCGACGGCACGGCGTCGGTGGACATCGCGGCGGTGGCAGATCCCGCCGTGACCACGGCCGGCCAGCGACCGGCCCGCTTCCTGCGGATCGAGAAGGCGGTGTCGCTGCCGGATGACGACTTCCGCGATTTCGACAACAGCGCCTTCGGCGTGAGCCGTGGCCAGGGCATGCGCGAGATCCTGGGCTACGTGCCGGTCGAGCCCGATGGCTCGGTCGTGGCCAAGGTGCCCGCCAACGTGCCGCTTGCGCTGTCGGTGCTGGATGAAAATGGCCGGCGGATCTCGGCCCGTCACCAGAACTGGATGCAGGTGCGACCCGGCGAGACCCTGGGCTGCAATGGCTGCCATGTGCCGCAAAGCGGCCTGTCGCATGGCCGCCGGGAGGCCTTCGAGAGCGCCTGGGCCGGTGCCACCGCCGACGGCCAGCCGTTCCCGCACACCGATTCCGCGTACTTCGCCGACTTCGGCGAAACGATGGCCGAGGTCAAGAAGCGCATCAGCTGTGCGACCGATTGCCGGCTGGTCACGCCCTCGGTCGACATCGAGTACACCGACATCTGGACCGATCCCGTGGCCGCGGGCCGGCCAAAGGATGCCGATTTCGCCTGGCGCTACACCGACCTCACCACGCCGGCGCCGACGTCGGGTGACTGTCTCATGGCCTGGTCACCGCGCTGCCGGATCACGATCAACTACGAGGCCAACATCCATCCGCTGTGGTCCGTGCCGCGGATCATCCTGGCCGCCGACGGCGTGACCGTGCAGGCCGACCACACCTGCACCAGCTGCCACGCACCGGTCAATGCACTGGGCCAGCCGCAGGTTCCCGCCGGCCAGCTCGACCTGACCGACGGGCCTTCCGACATCAATGCGGACCACTTCAAGGCCTACCGTGAACTGCTGTCCCCGGACAACGAGCAGGTGCTTGCCGACGGCGCGCTGCAGGACCGGCTGGTGCAGACCGGCGTGGACCCCGTTACCGGCGATCCGGTATTCGCGCCGGTGCCGGTATCGGCCTCGATGTCCACGGCCGGCGCGCGGAGCTCCCCGCGCTTCTTCGACCGCTTCGCGCCCGGCGGCACGCATGCCGGCTGGCTGACGCCGGTGGAACTCAAGTTGTTGTCGGAATGGGTCGATATCGGTGCCCAGTACTACAACGATCCGTTCCAGGCACCGCTCAACTAGTTCCCCGGGGACTCCATGCGCCATCTCATCGCCATTGCGTCCCTCGGTTTCGTGTTGCTGGTCACACCAGCTTATGGAAAAGCGCGCCACCATGAGGCCGTCGTGGCGGAGCCGTTCATCGAGCTCCACACGGGACCCGGGCGGGGCTACCCGGTGTTCCATGTCGTGGACCGGGGCGGGCACATCGAGATCCTGAAGCGCCGGACGGACTGGTTCAAGGTGCGCACCGATCGCGGCATCGAGGGCTGGGTGCCGCTCGCCATGATCGAACAGACGCTGAACACCGCGGGCCAGCCCACCCGGATCGAGGATCCGACGGCCGACGACTACGTGGCACGACGGTGGGAGCTGGCGCTGGCCATGGGCGACCTGGATGGCGCCAGCATCATCTCGCTGAATGGGGCATATCGGTGGACACGCAACATCTCGACGGAGCTGCAGGTCGCGGACATCAGCGGCAGCTTCTCGGATGGCTGGCTGACGACGGTCGCCGTGGCGATCCAGCCGTTCCCGGAGTGGAAGATTTCGCCGTATGCGGCCCTGGGCACCGGGATCATCCACGTGCAGCCCAAGGCAACGCTGGTGTCGGCGGAAGACCGCACCGACCAGATCGGCCAGGTGGGCGTCGGGATCCGCATGTATGTCTCGCAACGCTTCCTGCTCCGGGCCGAATACAACAGCTACCTGACCTTCACGAGCCGCGACAACAACGAGGAACTGGACGAATGGAAAGCGGGCTTCGCCTTCTTCTTCTGATCTGCCTGGGTGCCACCGCCTCGGCCTGCAGCGTGTTCGGTCGCGACGAGGCACCGGATGCGCCGGTCGACGTCTCGGCGCCGGTGGTCTCGCCGGAGGTGGAGCGCCGGGAGATCAGCCAGCCCGGGATCGACAGCGAGAATTTCGAGCTGGGGGCCTTTGCGGGGCTCCTCAGCGTGGAGGATTTCGGTTCGACCACGCTCTACGGGGTGCGCGGCCGCTACCACATCACCGAGGGGCTGTTTGCCGAGGGTACCTACGCCACCTCGAGCTCGCTCGACCTGACCAGCGCCGAGGTGCTGGCCGGCTTCGACCTGCTCGGCCCGGACCGGAAGTACCAGTACTACGACGTGTCGGTGGGCTACAACCTGCTGCCTGGCGAGACCTTCATCGGGAAAAACTGGGCCTTCAACTCCGCGCTCTACGTCGTCGCCGGTGCCGGGCAGACCAGCCTCGGCGTCGACGACTACTTCACGATGACCTTCGGGGCCGGCTACCAGGTGCTGGCCACCGACTGGCTGGCGCTCGATTTCGGCGTGCGTGATCACCTCTTCGACCTGGAATTCACCACGGGCGAGAAAAAGAGCACGCACAACATCGAGCTGACGCTCGGCGTCAATGTGTTTTTCTGAGACCGGAGGCAGGCAAGCATGAAGCATCGGATCCAGACCACGGGCAAGGCCCTGTTGCTGTCGACTTTGCTGGCAGCGGCGCTGGCGTCGGCACCGGCGATGGCCGGTGAGGTGAGCCCGGCAGCGAGCTCGCCGCCGGCCGCAGCGTTCAGCCTGCAGTCCCGGGATGGCGCGCCGGTGTCCCTGGCAAGCCTCAAGGGCCAGGTGGTGTTGATCAATTTCTGGGCCACCTGGTGCGGGCCGTGTCGCAAGGAAATGCCGCTGCTCGAGCAGATCCATGCGAAGTACGCGCCGCTGGGCTTCGCCATGATCGGCGTGAACGTCGAGGAGGACACCCGCATGATGAATGCATTCCTCAAGGACGTCCCGGTGAAGTTCCCGATCCTGCTGGATCCGGCCAACTCGGTCAGCAAGCTCTACAACGTATCGGCCATGCCGAGCACCGTGATCGTGGATCGCAAGGGCAACATCCGCTTCGTGCACCAGGGCTACCAGCCGGGGGATGAGGGTACCTACCAGGATGTCATCCGGCAGCTGATCCGGGAGCCGACATGAGGAGCCTTCCGCTCATGCTGTGCATCGCCGTGCTGCTCGCCGGCTGCAGCCGGATCCAGCCGTGGGTCAAGCCCTACGAACGCGACCGGCTGGCCGAGCCCATCATGAGCTTCGACCGCAACCCGGTCTCGTCGTCCTACATCGACCATGTGCATGAAGCCCGCGAGGGTTCGCGCGGGGCCACCGGCAGCGCCGGCGGCGGCTGCGGGTGCAACTGAGATGGCAAGACCGGTGATGATGCCCGTCCGGATGCTGGTGCTGCTGCTGGCATCGCCGGCGTTGCTGGCAGCCGTGCTGCCCGAGGACCGGGCCGACTACCTGCATCATTTCTACGACGGTGGCGGCATCGAGATCAACGGGCCATCGCTGCTGGTGCGCAAGTCGATCGGCGACAAGGTCTCGGTCAACGGCAGCTACTACGTCGACACCATCAGCAGTGCCTCCATCGACGTCGTGACCACCGGCGCCAGCCCGGATGGCTACAAGGAGGAACGCAAGCAGTGGGGCTTCGGGGCGGACTATCTCCGTGGCGATACCACGATGAGCGTCAACTACAGCAACAGCGAGGAGAACGACTACAAGGCCCGCACGCTGAATTTCTCGATCAGCCAGGACATCTTCGGCGGCCTGACCACGGTGACCCTGGGCTACGGCAGCGGCGCCGACGACGTGAGCCGGCGCGGCGACCCGGTGTTCTCCGACCAGGTCGACCGCAGCGCCTATCGCCTGGGCCTGACCCAGGTACTGACCCGGAACCTGATCGTGGGGCTGTCATACGAGGCGATCGCCGACGAGGGCTTCCTCAACAATCCCTATCGCCGGGTGCGCTACATCGACCCGAACGAGCCGACCGGCTATGGCCTGCAGCCGGAAGTCTATCCGCGGACCCACGCCAGCAACGCGGTGGCCATCCGGGCCAAGTACCACTTGCCCTACGATGCCGCCATGTTCGGCGAGTACCGCTTCTTCACCGACGACTGGGGCATCGAGGCGCACACGGTCGAGGTCGGCTACACGCAGCCCTTCCGGAAGAAGTGGCTCTTCGACCTGAAATACCGCTTCTATACCCAGTCGGCGGCCGACTTCTACAGCGATCTCTTCCCGTACGCCAACGCCCAGAACTTCCTGGCGCGCGACAAGGAATTGAGCACGTTCCAGAGCCAGGGGCCCCACGTGGGCATGAGCTACACGTTCCTCGACCGGCAGGGCAGCCGGCCGCTCAAGGCCACGGCCAACCTGTTCATGGACTACTACCTGTTCACCTACGACGACTTCCGCGACCTGCGCAGCGGCAATCCGGTCGGCACCGAGCCGATGTATGACTTCGATGCCCAGGTGTACCAGCTGTTCTTCTCGCTCTGGTTCTGATCCCCGGTGAGGCAGTACCATCCATGGCCTGCCATGGAGGGCCTGCGGTGCGTACCTGCAATCGACTGTCGTTCATCCTGCTCTTGCTGCTTGCTGCCAATGCCCATGCCGGCTGGTACACCGATACCAGCGGCAAGATGGGCACCCGGATCGAGATCCAGATCTGGGCGGACAGCGAGGAGCAGGCCCGTCCGCTGCTGGCAGCCGGCATGGCGGAGTTCGACCGCATCGAATCCTGGATGAGCACCTACAAGCCGGATTCGGAGATCTCGCGGGTCAATCGCCTGGCGGCGCATGAGGCGGTGGTGATCTCGCCGGAGCTCTTCGACATCGTGCAGCGCTCGCTCGAGATGTCCGTGCTGTCGCACGGCGCCTTCGACATCACCTTCGACAGCGTCGGGCGGCTGTACGACTTCCGCAAGGACGTGCGGCCGGATGCGGATGAGATCCGCGAGAACCTGCCGGACATCAACTATCGCCATGTGGAGCTCGACCCCGCGAAATCCACGATCCGTTTCAGCAAGGAGGGCACGCGGATCAACCTCGGCGGCATCGGCAAGGGCTACGCGTGCGACAAGGTGGCCAACCTGCTGCGCAAGGCCGGCGTGACCAGCGGCCGGGTCAATGCCGGTGGCGATACCCGGCTGATCGGCGATCGCCACGGCAAGCCATGGGTGGTCGGCATCCGCGATCCGGACGTGGAGGACCGGTGGGTCACGCGGCTGGCGCTCGACAACGAAGCGATGTCCACCGCCGGCGACTACGAGCGGTACTTCGACGAGAAGGGCGTCCGCTACCACCACATCATCGATCCGAAGACCGGCGATTCGGCGCGCAGCATGCGCAGCGTCACGGTGATCGGCCCGGATGCCACGATGACCGACGGCCTCGACGACTCGGTGTTCATCCTGGGCGTGGAAGACGGCCTGGCGCTGATCAACGCCACGCCCGGCTACGAGGCGGTCCTCGTCGATGCCAAGGGCGACGTGCATTTCTCGAACGGACTCAAGCCGGCGAACCCGTAGCCACGCCTTTGACATAAGCAACCGGCAATTTGACCTGCTCACGAAAGGACGTGAGCGGGGTCGCAGGAATTCATGCCGGACAGCGTCACCATGCCCTCGTCGACAAAGGCAAACCCGCTGAAAGGCGGGGACGCAAAGCCACCGGTCTGCCGGCGCGCGCCCTGACAGGGCCCGCGCCCATGACAGCGGGGCTGCCGAACCGCCCCCGGTCTCCATCGACCGGGATCG